>NZ_JBHVFE010000084.1:0-24398 GCF_042801945.1 Kitasatospora sp. NPDC057542 | reverse complement strand
GGCTCCCAGTAGACGACTGGGTTGATAGGCCGGATATGGAAGCCCTGTGAGGGGTGGAGTTGACCGGTACTAATAGGCCGAGGGCTTGTCCTCAGTTGCTCGCGTCCACTGTGTTGTTCTGAAACAACGACCCGCCCGTATGGGTGTCCGGGTTGATAGTTTCATAGTGTTTCGGTGGTCATAGCGTGAGGGAAACGCCCGGTTACATTCCGAACCCGGAAGCTAAGCCTTACAGCGCCGATGGTACTGCAGGGGGGACCCTGTGGGAGAGTAGGACGCCGCCGAACAATTCTTCCGAAGAACCCCTGATCCATTCGGATCAGGGGTTCTTCGCATTTCCGGTGACGTATCGTCAGGGCATGGACGATCAGACTGCGGTCACTGCGAACGATGTGCTCCGGCCCGAGCAGCGCGACGGCGCCCTGCGTGTTCTGGCGGAGGCCCAGACGGTGGACGGCCGGACCGCCGTGTCCGAGCAGGGCCGGCTCCGGCTGCGGAACGCGGAGACTCCGCGCCCGGGTGTCATCCACCTCATCGAGACCGAAACCGACGCCGTCCGCGGCTACGGCCAGCTCGAAGTACCGGAGAACCCGGCCGCCAACCCCGTCGCCGAGCTGGTGGTCGACCCGGCCGCCCGCGGCCGCGGCCTGGCCCGCCCGCTGGTGGACGCCGTCCTGGCGCAGGCCCACCGGGCGGGGCGCGACGCGGTGGACTTCTGGGTGCACGGCGGCCACCCGGCGGCCCGGCACCTGGCCGAGATGTACGGCGCCGAGCTGGTCCGCGAGCTGCGGCAGATGCGCCGCACCGGCCGGCAGACCGAGGAGGTGGCCGTCCCCGAGGGCATCGAGCTCCGCACCTTCCGCCCGGGGGAGGACGACGCCGAGTGGCTGCGGCTGAACGCCCTGGCCTTCGCCCACCACCCGGAGCAGGGCGCCTGGACCGCGCAGGACCTGGCCGAGCGGATCGCCGAGTCCTGGTTCGACCCGGCCGGCTTCTTCCTCGCAACCCGCGACGGCAAGGTGGTCGGCTTCCACTGGACCAAGGTGCACCCGGCCACCGCCACCGAGCCCGAGCTGGGCGAGGTGTACGTGGTCGGGGTGGACCCGGCCGAGCAGGGCAGCGGCCTCGGACGCGCGCTGACCGCGGCGGGCCTGCGCCACCTGACCGGTACCGGCCCCGGCGAGCGCGGTCTGGAAACCGTGCTGCTCTACGTCGACGCCGACAATCCGGCCGCCGTGCGGGTATATGAACGACTGGGGTTCGCCATTCACGAGGTGGACCTCATGTACCGAGCCCGGTACCGGGCGAACCGGCCGGCCTAGCCGCTGCGGACCCTCGGGGACCTTCGAAGCATCCGGAGTCTCCGCTCCCGGATCTCCGGAGCGTCCTCGCACCGGATTCCCGAGCCTTTCGACTCTGCCGAAAGCGGTCGGGACGGCCCCCGAGCGGTCGTGGGCGAGGGACGGGGCGGCAACGCCCCTTGCCCCGACCGACTCAGCTTTCCTCCTGGCCATGCGGTGTTTACCGTGGATTCAATTGCTGCCGCGAAGATCACAGGATGAAGTCCGTAGTGTCTCGCTCGTGCAGAGTCGACCGCCACGCACCGGCCGGTCCTGTACGGACCGCGCCCGGAGGGTGGGCGTTGTCCCCGGGCCTGGTCCGGGGCGAGGGCGACGGCCCGCAGAGCCATTCGCGTCCGGACGCCGTCCTGCTGCTGGAGGAGCTGGAGCCCATGAGCATCCCCCGCCCCGTCTCTGCCCCGCTGTCGCCTACGGCCCGGATGTCCGGTGCGCTGGGTGTTCCGCCGGAGCTGCCGGCCACGGACGACGAGGAGTTCGAAGCGTTGCCGCAAGGCCGCTTCCTGGACCGCGAGCGCAGTTGGCTCGCGTTCAACGAGAGGGTCCTGGAGCTGGCCGAGGACCCGGGCATCCCGTTGCTGGAACGGGCGAAGTTCCTGGCGATCTTCGCGAGCAACCTGGACGAGTTCTTCATGGTCCGGGTGGCCGGCCTCAAGCGCCGGATCGCCACCGGCGTCGCCCAGCGCAGTGCGTCCGGCCTCCAGCCGCGCGAGGTGCTGGACCTGATCTGGACCCGCTCGCGCGAGCTCATGGCCCGCCACGCCGCCGCCTTCCAGCAGGAGGTGTTGCCGGACCTCGCCACCGAGGGCATCGAGGTGGTCCGCTGGTCGGAGCTGGCCGAGAAGGAGCAGGCCCGGCTGCACACGCTGTTCCGGCAGAAGATCTTCCCGGTCCTGACCCCGCTGGCCGTCGACCCGGCGCACCCCTTCCCGTACATATCGGGGCTCTCGCTCAACCTGGCCGTCGTGGTGCGCAACCCGGTCTCCGGGCACAAGCACTTCGCGCGCGTCAAGGTGCCGCAGTCGCTGGCCCGCTTCCTGGAGGCCTCGCCCCAGCGGTACGTCCCGCTGGAGGACGTCATGGGCGCCCACCTGGAGGAGCTCTTCCCCGGGATGGAGGTGCTGGCCCACCACGCCTTCCGCGTCACGCGCAACGAGGACCTGGAGGTGGAGGAGGACGACACCGAGAACATCCTCAAGGCCCTGGAGAAGGAGCTGATGCGGCGGCGCTTCGGCCCGCCGGTGCGGCTGGAGGTCGAGGAGTCGATCGACCCGTACATCCTGGACCTGCTGGTGCGGGAGCTGAACATCACCGAGGCGGAGGTCTTCCCGCTGCCCGGGCCGCTGGACCTGACCGGGTTGTTCGGGATCGCCGAGCTGGACCGCCCGGAGCTCAAGTACCCGAAGTTCGTGGCCGGTACGGCCCGCGGGCTGACCGACGTCGAGTCGGCCTCCCAGCCGGACATCTTCGCCGCGATGCGCGAGCGCGACGTCCTGCTGCACCACCCGTACGACAGCTTCTCCACCTCGGTGCAGGCCTTCCTGGAGCAGGCCGCGGCCGACCCGGACGTGCTGGCGATCAAGCAGACCCTCTACCGCACCTCCGGCGACTCGCCGATCGTCGACGCGCTGATCGACGCGGCCGAGTCCGGCAAGCAGGTGCTGGTGCTGGTGGAGATCAAGGCGCGCTTCGACGAGCAGGCCAACATCAAGTGGGCCCGCAAGCTGGAGGAGGCCGGCTGTCACGTGGTGTACGGCCTGGTCGGGCTGAAGACACACTGCAAGCTCTCGCTGGTGGTCCGGCAGGAGGGCGACACCCTGCGTCGCTACTCGCACGTCGGCACCGGCAACTACCACCCGAAGACGGCCCGGCTGTACGAGGACCTCGGTCTGCTCACCTCCGACCCGCAGGTCGGCGCGGACCTCTCGGACCTGTTCAACCGGCTCTCCGGCTACTCGCGCCGTGAGTCCTACCGCCGCCTGCTGACCGCCCCGCGCGGCCTGCGCGACGGGCTGGTCTCGCGGATCCACAACGAGATTGCCCACCACCGGGCGGGCCGCCCGGCCTACGTGAAGCTCAAGGTCAACTCGATCGTCGACGAGGCCGTGATCGACGCGCTGTACCGGGCCTCCCAGGCCGGGGTGCCGGTGGACGTCTGGGTGCGCGGGATCTGCGCGATCCGCCCGGGCGTGCCGGGGCTGAGCGAGAACATCCGGGTCCGCAGCATCCTGGGCCGCTTCCTGGAACACTCCCGGATCTTCGTGTTCGGCAACAACGACGATGCGGAGGTCTGGATCGGCAGCGCCGACATGATGCACCGCAACCTGGACCGCCGGATCGAGGCGCTGCTGCGGATCACCGATCCGGCGCACCGCGCCGAGCTGTCCGGGCTGATCGACCTCGGGGTGTCGGACGGGACCGAGTCCTGGCACCTGGGGCCGGACGGCGCATGGACCCGCCACTCGCAGGACGCCGAGGGCCGGTCGCTGCGACACGTCCAGGACCTGCTGATCGACTCACGCCAGCGCCGTCGGGCCGCCACCTCGCGCTGACGCGTCCACTGATGCGAAGCCGCCGGAGCAGCGGGCCCGCGAGACTCCTACGGGCAGCTGCTTCCGGCGGTCGGCCACCAGCTCCGGGGACCGCCCCGGGGGAACGGGGATCTACCACGCCATGACCGAAGCGCCGATGACGGCCCGGACGGCCTCCACAGCGACCGCCGGGGACATCCTCTCCCGCCACCTCACCGTCCAGGCCGGCGCCTTCCTGCGCGCGCTGCCGCTGGCGGTGGGCGAGGTCGGTGCCAGACCCGGGACGGCCTCGATCGTCCCGTCGGCCGGCACCTCGGACCTGCTGCGGGCCGTCCGGCGGATCGGCGGGCTGCTGCACACCTTCGGCTCGGTCTTCGAACAGACCTGGGCCCAGGAGTCGCGCACGGAGCTGCGCTGGCTGCTCAACCTGCTGGCGCTGGAGCCGGGCTACGTCCGCCGCTCGGCCCGGCTGCTGGGCGCGCTGGACTCGCTGAGCGGCACCGACCCGGACCGGACGGGCATGCTGGCCGGCCACGCGGGCGCGCCCAAGGCGCGGGCGCTGCTGGACCGGCAGCTGACCCTGGCCCGGACGAGGGCGCACTCCACGGCGCTCCAGGAGCTCCGCTCCGCCCGGCTGCACGCGCTGGCGGACCGGATGACCCTGCTGGTCGGCGAGGCGCCGATGCTGGAGTCGGCGGGCGGCCGGGCCCCTGCGGTGCTGCTGCCGCAGGCCGCCGCCGCGTTCACGGCGCTGTCCGCGGGCGCCCAGCAGCTGCCGCTGCAGCGGGCCGCGACGCCGTACGGCGGGGACGGGCTGCGCCGGCTGGGCGCGGTGCCGGCGTCCCGCGGGGCGACGGACGCGGACACCGCGCTGGCGGCCGACGACGCCCCCTGGGCCCGGCTGCGGATCCTGGTGAAGCGGGCCCGGTACGCGCTGGAGGTGTGCGGCCGCCCGTCCCCCGAGCTGGACGAGCTGGACGTGCTGCTGGCCCGGCAGCAGGAGGCCGCGGACGCCGCGGTCACCGCCGCCACCGCGGCTCGCACCCCGCGGATCACCCCGGCGACCGCGTACGTGCTGGGCGTGGTGCACGCCGACCAGCGGCTGGAGGTGGAGTCGGCGCGGTACGCCGTCGGCCGCAGCTGGCCGGACCTGCCGCCCGGCCCGGACGGCTGGCTGGAGCTCCTCCCGGCCGACGCCTGGGGGCACTCCGCCGCGCCCGGGACGGTCTGAGTTGGCCGAGCGCCCGCGCACCGGCCGGGCGGCGGCGGGGGCCGCGACCGGGGCGGGGCGCGCCCCGGTGATCCTGGCGGCGGGCGCGGTGCTGTGGCTGCCGGGCCGGCTGAAGAAGAGCGGCCGGCTGGGGCGGCCGCGGATCGCGGTGATCCACCGGCCCAAGTACGACGACTGGAGCCTGCCGAAGGGCAAGCTCGAACCCGGCGAGGGCATGGCCGACGCGGCGCTGCGCGAGGTCCGGGAGGAGACCGGGTTCCGCTGCCTGCTGGGACCGGAGCTGCCCGCCCAGCACTACCAGGTGCAGGGCCGCCCGAAGGAGGTCCGCTACTGGGCGGCGGTGCCGTCGAGCGGGTCCTTCCGGCCGAACCGGGAGGTGGACCGGCTGGAGTGGCTGCCGGCCGGGAAGGCCCGCGCCCGGCTCACCCACGACCACGACCGGCTGCTGGTCGACGCCCTGCTGGCGGTCCTGGGGGCGAAGCCGGTGCGGACGGCAGGGGCGGAACCGGCGAAGGAACGGTGGAAGTGATCTCCCTGCGCCCTTGCCGTGACGCAACCGTTACTACCTGACGTAGTTTCCTGCCATCCGTTCGAGGTTCACTCCCCGTTCACTTGCGACCGGCTGTCGTGTCACTTGCCCGGCCTAACTTCGGGACCACCGGAGGGCCGAACGGGCCCCGGACCACAGCAAAACCCGTGCTGGGCCGTACGCGTACGGCCCGCGCAAGGGCAATGCCACAGAAAGGGACACCCCTGTGAAGCTCCAGCGGAACGGCCGCTCCAAGGCCCTCGCGATCGGTGCCATGGCGCTCGTCAGCTCGCTGTCGCTCGCCGCCTGCGGGTCGGACAACAACAACTCGACCGCGTCCAGCGGCTCCAGCGGCGGCTCCGCCGCGGCTGCCGCGATCAACTGTGGCAAGCCCGGTTCGCTGATCGCCGCCGGCTCGACCGCGCAGGGTGCGGCGATGGACGTCTGGAAGACCAGCTTCGCCGCCGCCTGCTCCGGAACCACGATCAACTACCAGGGTGGCGGCTCCGGTGCCGGCATCCAGCAGTTCAACCAGGGCAAGATCCAGTTCGCCGGCTCCGACTCGGCCCTGAAGCCGGCCGAGATCGACGCCTCCAAGGCGGTCTGCACCGGCGGCCAGGGCATCGACCTGCCGATGGTCGGCGGTCTGATCTCGCTGGTCTACAACATCGACGGTGTCGACAACCTGGTCCTGGACGGCCCGACCGCCGCCAAGATCTTCGACTCGCAGATCACCAAGTGGAACGACCCGGCGATCGCCGCCCTGAACCCGGGCGCCAAGCTGCCGGACGCGGAGATCCAGACCTTCCACCGCTCGGACGACGCCGGCACCACCGAGAACCTGACCAAGTACTTCGCCGCCGCCGGCGGTGGCGCCTGGTCCTACCCGGCCGGCAAGGCCTGGACGGGCAAGAACGGCCAGTCGGCCAACGGCAGCGCCGGTGTCTCGGCCCAGGTGAAGCAGGTCAAGAACTCGATCAGCTACGTCGAGCTGGCCTACGCCCAGACCAACAGCCTGAAGAGCGCCGAGATCAACACGGGCGCCTCCAAGCCGGTCGCGGCCACCGCCGAGAACGCCGCCGCCACCATCGCCAAGGCGCAGGCCGCCGGTACCGGCAGCGACCTCGCGCTGAAGCTCGACTACGCGACCAAGGAAGAGGGCTCCTACCCGCTGGTCCTGATCACCTACGAGATCGTCTGTGACAAGGGCAACAAGGCCGAGACCCTCGACACCCTGAAGTCCTTCCTGACCTACACCGCCAGCGACGCGGGCCAGAAGGCCGTCGGCGAGAAGGGCTACGTGCCGCTGCCGAAGGCCGTGACCGACAAGGTCAACGGCGTCATCGCCACCCTGGCCTGACCCGACAGGACCCCCGGTGGGGCGGCCCCGTGAGCGAGGGGGGCCGGGGCCGCCCCACCGGAACGCACCACACCCAGCACCACGTCCGGGGCACCGCCGCCATGGTGCCGTCCCCCTTCCGGGGCGGCGCCACCAGACCGGAGTAGACCAATGACTTCATCCTCCCCTGCCGCCCCGCGAGGCAGGGAACGCCGACCGCGCGACAGCCGCGTCGGCGACAAGATCTTCATGAACCTCGCCCGGGGCTCGGGCATCCTGCTGCTGGTCATCATGGCCGCCATCGCCGCGTTCCTGACCTGGCGGTCGGTCCTGGCCCTGAGCACCAACGAGGGCAACTTCCTCACGAGCTTCGAGTGGACGCCGGACGCCCCGAAGCCCGTCTTCGGCATCGCCGTCCTGGTCTTCGGCACCATCGTCAGTGCCGTCATCGCGATGGCGATCGCCGTCCCGGTGGCGATCGGGATCGCGCTGTTCATCTCGCACTACGCGCCGCGCCGGATCGCCCAGCCGTTCGCCTACCTGGTCGACCTGCTCGCCGCCGTCCCCAGCATCGTCTACGGCCTCTGGGGCGCGCTCTTCCTCGTGCCGCACCTGGACGGCCTGACCAGCTGGCTCAACGAGTACCTGGGCTGGACGTACATCTTCGACCAGACCAGGACCGGCACCCCGCGCAACCTGTTCACCGTCGGCATCCTGCTGGCGATCATGGTCCTGCCGATCATCACCGCGGTCTCCCGCGAGGTGTTCCGCCAGGTGCCGCGAATGCACGAGGAGGCGGCGCTCGCGCTCGGCGCGACCCGCTGGGAGATGATCCGCACCGCGGTGCTGCCGTTCGGCCGCCCCGGCATCATCTCGGCCTCGATGCTCGGCCTCGGCCGTGCGCTCGGCGAGACCATCGCGGTCGCGGTGGTGCTGTCCGCCAGCAACGTCCTGTCGCTGCACATCCTGGACGCCGGCGGCGGCACCTTCGCGCAGAACATCGCGCTGAAGTTCGCCGAGGCCGGTGACAACGGCCGCAACGCACTGATGGCCTCCGGCCTCGTCCTGTTCGTCATCACCCTGCTGGTGAACGGTGCCGCGCGACTGATCATCGCCCGCCGCAAGGAGTACTCGGGGGCCAACGCATGACCGCCACCGTCGTCGTCGAGGACGCCCGGCCCGTCGGCCGTCCACTGACCGCCAACCGACTGCCCAAGTGGGCCCCGGTCGCCGTCGCCCTCGGCTCGATCGCCCTCGGCTGCGGGATCGGCGCGGTCGGCGGGCTGGCCAGCCACCTCCAGTGGGGCATGATCTCGGCCCTGCTCTTCGTCGTGATCGGCTACGTCCTCTCGGCCCGGGTCGAGGGCCGCCGGCAGGCCAAGGACCGGCTCGCCACCTCGGTGGTCTGGGTCGCCTTCATCCTGGCCGTCGTCCCGCTGGTCGCCCTGACGGTCTACACCGTCCAGCAGGGCAGCGAGGTGGTCGACGGGTTCTTCCTGAGCCACTCCATGAAGGGCGTGATCCAGTCCGGGCCCGGCGGCGGCATCTACCACGCGCTGATCGGCACCCTGGAGCAGGTCGCCCTGGCCACCGCGATAGCCGCCCCGATCGGTCTGCTGACCGCCGTCTACCTGGTCGAGTACGGCCGCGGCAAGCTCGCCAAGGCGGTCACCTTCTTCGTCGACGTCATGACGGGCATCCCGTCGATCGTCGCCGGTCTGTTCATCCTCTCGCTCTGGAACCTCGCCCTGGGCTTCAGCTACTCCGGCTTCTCGGGCAGCCTCGCGCTGGCGATCCTGATGATGCCGGTCGTGGTCCGGTCCACCGAGGAGATGCTGAAGCTCGTCCCGAACGAGCTGCGCGAGGCCTCGTACGCGCTCGGCGTGCCGAAGTGGAAGACCATTCTGCGGATCGTCCTCCCCACCGCGATCGGTGGCATCACCACCGGTGTGATGCTCGCGGTCGCCCGCATCACGGGCGAGACCGCCCCGGTGATGATGCTGGTGTTCGGCGCCGACTACATCAACAGCAACCCGTTCGACGGACCGCAGCAGTCCCTGCCGATGTACATCTGGCAGCAGTACTCGCAGGTCAACAACGACTACGGCTACGCCCGTGCCTGGGGCGCGGCGCTGGTGCTGATCGCCTTCGTGATGGGGCTCAACCTCATCGCCCGGGGCATCGCCCGCTGGCGCTCGCCCAAGGGCGGGCACTGAGCGACCGACTGACGTACGAGACAGACGAGAGAAGCAACGATCATGGCCAAGCGCATCGACGTCAGCGGACTGTCGGCCTACTACGGCACCACCAAGGCCATCGAGGACATCTCGATGAGCATCGAGCCCCGCTCGGTGACCGCCTTCATCGGCCCCTCCGGCTGTGGCAAGTCCACCTTCCTGCGCACCCTGAACCGGATGCACGAGGTGATCCCCGGCGCCCGGGTCGAGGGCAAGGTCCTCCTGGACGACGAGAACCTGTACGCCTCCAACGTCGACCCGGTCGCCGTGCGCCGCTCGGTCGGCATGGTGTTCCAGCGCCCGAACCCGTTCCCGACCATGTCGATCTACGACAACGTGGTCGCCGGACTCCGGCTCGCGGGCGTGAAGAAGAAGTCCGTGCTGGACGAGGTGGTGGAGCGCTCGCTGAAGGGCGCCAACCTCTGGAAGGAGGTCCACAACCGGCTGAACAAGCCGGGGGCCGGCCTCTCCGGCGGTCAGCAGCAGCGCCTGTGCATCGCCCGCGCCATCGCGGTCGAGCCCCAGGTCCTGCTGATGGACGAGCCCTGCTCCGCGCTCGACCCGATCTCCACCCTCGCCATCGAGGACCTGATCGGCGAGCTGAAGGAGCAGTTCACCATCGTCATCGTGACCCACAACATGCAGCAGGCGGCCCGCGTCAGCGACCGCACCGCCTTCTTCAACCTGGCCGGCGTCGGCCAGCCGGGCAAGCTGATCGAGCTGGACGACACCCAGCGGATCTTCTCCAACCCGTCGGTCCAGGCGACCGAGGACTACATCTCCGGCCGCTTCGGCTAGGCCGGAACCCCGTCACGGGCGGCGCCGAGGCGCCGGGACGCGTGACGGACCGCGAGCTGTCCCGTGGTGCTGCATGGCGGTGCCGCCGCGGGGCATGGAGAAGGGCCCGCCCCCGAGATGTGGGGGCGGGCCCTGTCCGTTCGTGCGTCCTGCGGGGGCGTCAGCCCCAGAACAGGTGGACGAACCAGTACATCAGCGCTGCGACGATGGCGGCCGCCGGCATCGTGATGAACCAGCCGAGCACGATGTTCTTCGCGACGCCCCAGCGCACCGCGCGGATCCGCTTGGTGGCCCCCGCACCCATGATCGCCGCGGTGATCACGTGGGTGGTGGAGATCGGCGCCTTGAAGACGAACGAGGTGATGTACATGATCGCCGAGGAGGTGGCCTCGGCCGCGAAGCCCTGCGGCGGGTCCAGCTCGATGATCTTGCGGCCGAGCGTCCGCATGATCCGCCAGCCGCCCGCGTAGGTGCCCAGCGAGAGCATGGTCGCGCAGGAGATCTTCACCCAGACCGGGATCCCGTTGCCGGACTGGTGGCCGGAGATGGTCAGTGCCATGACCACGATGCCCATGGTCTTCTGGGCGTCCTGGAGGCCGTGCGCCAGGGCCATCGCGGCGGCCGAGGCGGTCTGGGCGACCCGGAAGTTGCGCTTGGCCCGGTGCGGGTTGGCCCGGCGGAAGATCCACAGGATCGCCAGCATCACCAGGAAGCCGCCGACCAGGCCGACCACCGGCGAGACGATCATCGGGATGACGATCTTGTCGAGGACCCCGCTCCAGATCACCTCGACGCCGCCGGCCAGCGCCGCGCCCACCATGCCGCCGAACAGCGCGTGCGAGGAGGAGGACGGCAGGCCGAAGTACCAGGTGGTCAGGTTCCAGGCGATCGCCCCGACCAGGGCGGCGAACAGGATCGCCATCCCCTGGCTGCCGGAGGGGGTCTCGATGATCCCCTTGGAGACGGTGTGCGCCACGCCGCTGCCGAGGAACGCGCCGGCCAGGTTCATCACCGCGGCCATCGCCAGCGCCGCCCGGGGGGTGAGCGCCCGGGTGGAGACCGACGTGGCGATCGCGTTCGCCGAGTCGTGGAAGCCGTTGGTGTACGTGAAGAAGAACGCAACGCCGATGACGGCGATGAGTGCTGCCATGTCCACGAGGGTCAGGACTCCTTGACGGCGATGGTCTCCACCGTGTTGGCGACGTGCTCGAACGCGTCCGCCGCCTCCTCAAGGACGTCCACGACCTGCTTGAGCTTGAGCACCTCGATGGCGTCGTACTGGCCGGAGAACAGGTGGGCGAGCAGCTTGCGGTGGATCTGGTCGGCTTGGTTCTCCAGCCGGTTGACCTCGATCCAGTACTCGGTGAGGTTGGACATGCTGCGCAGGTTCGGCATCGCCTCGGCGGTGAGTTCCGCGGCGCGCGCCAGTACCTCGATCTGCTGCTCGATGCCCTTCGGCAGGGTCTGGATGTCGTAGAGGACGACCAGGTCGACGGCCTCCTCCATGAAGTCCATGATGTCGTCCAGCGACGAGGCCAGGCTGTAGATGTCCTCGCGGTCGAAGGGCGTGATGAAGGACGAGTTCAGCTGGTGGAAGACGGCATGGGTGGTGTCGTCCCCGGCGTGTTCGGCGGCGCGCATGCGCTCGACGATCTCCGCACGGGCCGACACGTCTGATCCCAGCAGCTCCAAAAGGAGCTTCGATCCGACGACGAGGTTCTCCGCTGCGGCGGCGAACATGTCGTAGAAGCTCGTCTCCTTCGGGGTCAGGCTAAAACGCACGGAAATCTCCGATGTGCGGGGTAGGGACTGAACGATGCTAGGTGCAACCAAGCGCAATCACGCAAACGGGGTGTCGGGGAAGGAGTCGGAACCTCCCCTTCCGTTCGGCTGTCGCGCCGGGTGATCCGGGCCGCACCACCACGTGTGGATGTGAGTGAGCGATGGAGGTATCCCCGGCCGGAGGCTGGGGGAGAGCGAACCAGGAGGAGGTGCGCTCCGGGCGAAGCGTCTGCGGAGCGAGGCGAGGTGGGCGCTGCGCCCTCAGTCTGACGGAACCTCGCCCGGATTGTCCTCGTCGTGCGTACGGAAGACCGGGGCGCCGCTCAGACGGGTGAACCGCCGGGCACCCCTCCCGGGCCGCCCCGGCACATGCCGCCTCGGCCGTCGGAACACCACGCAGGGCCCCGGTGTTGGACACTGGTGGCCGACGCAGCCACCAGGCACTGAGACGAAGGCGGGGCCGATGACCACGACGCAAGCGCGCACCGAGCCACAGCACGCGCAGGAGGCCGACCCGCACGCCGGCCCCACCGCCGAAGCCGCAGAGGGACATCACGGGGGGCACGGTCCGCACGGCTACAGCGCGCAGAAGGACGCCCACCTCAAGCGGCTGCGTCGGATCGAGGGCCAGATCCGCGGCCTCCAGCGCATGGTCGACGAGGACGTCTACTGCATCGACGTGCTCACCCAGGTCTCGGCCAGCACCAAGGCGCTGCAGTCCTTCGCGCTCTCCCTGCTGGAGGAGCACCTTCGGCACTGCGTCGCCGCGGCCGCCGAGGAGGGCGGCACCGAGCTGGACGCCAAGGTGGCGGAGGCCACCGCCGCGATCAGCCGCCTGCTGCGCAGCTGAGCCACCGGCCGTCCGCCGTTCCCGCGCCCGCTAGCCGTCGGCCTCCCGCTCGGCCTGCCCGGGTTCGGCCCGGTCCAGCAGCACCTCGTCGATCCGCTCGGTCGGCAGCCGGTCGCCGGAGCTGGCCGTCGCGGCGATCATCAGCTCGCCGGCCAGATCGATCTCGTCGAGGGCCGCGTCGTCGTGGCCGCCGCTGCGGCCGCCCGTGGACGACACCACCTGCACCACCCCTTCAGTGCCTCGCCAGCCCGGGCGGCAGCCACCCGGAGTCCAGCCTAGGCACTTCGGGGCCCGTCCACATGGCACGGACGGGCCATCTCGGCGCCGCCGAAACGGGTGGCCGTCGCTCCCCGGACGGCCACCCGCCCCGGCGGCACCCCGTCTCGCCCCGGCGCCGGAGCGCTGCCCCGGCGGGCCAGGGCGGTGTCGGACCCGCCCTACTTCGGGCTCTCCGTGGGCTTCATCTGGTAGATGTCCGAGGCCGAGGGCTCGGCCGCCTCCACCGGCTTGCCGAAGTCCCTCAGCGAGGTCGTCGAGGTCACCTTCACCTGGTCCTTGGGCTCCTTCGACCCGGCCACCCCGGCGAAGGTGAACACCTCGACCACCTTGCGCAGCCGGCCCTGGTCGTCCAGCCAGGCGTCGTACGGGACCTCCTTGACGGTGAAGGTCTGCGCGCCCATCCGCAGGCCGTCCCCGCCCCGGCCGCCGGTCGCTTCGGCCGCCTTCGCCAGGTCCAGGGTGCCCCGGTAGTGGTGCAACGCGACCCCGTCGACGGTCTCGGTGCCCACCGCCTCCGCCTTCTGCGCCCCGCGCAGCGCCCCCGCCGCCGAGGCCGGGTCGGTGGCGCCGCTGCTGACCAGGTTGCCGTCCGGCAGCTGGCGCACGTCCAGCTTGACCCACTTGCCCTCGGGGACCTTGGCGCCGCTGTTCTGGAGGTAGACCGTGCCCGGCAGGACCACCTCGACGATCTTTCCGGTGGTCGCCGCGCCCGGTGGCACCTGGACCTCCAGCCGGCCGATCCGCTTGACGTAGTCGTAGCCGCCGGTGCCGTTGAACGAGGCCTTCTTCTCGGCGGACTCGGTGACCAGATCGGTCGCGGCGTGCGCGGAGCCGGTGCGGCCGGTGATGTCGGCGGCGTTGCGCACCGCCGTCAGCGGGTCCGCGGCGAGCCGGTCGGGGGCGCCTGACTTCCGGTCGGAGGATCCGCTGACGGAGCCGCCGGAACAGCCGGCGGCCCCCACCGCCAGGGCGGCGGCGATCAGGGCGGCCCCGGCCGCCGAGCGCAGGTGCGGACCCGGACGGCGTGCCGGCCGTCCGGTGCGCTGCTGGTCGGTCATCTTCATCCTCGCGACAACCCCCTCGGGCCCGACTGCCCCGCCGGACACCACCGGGTGGGCATAGCTCTTCCCGGGCAAACGAGTTGGGGCGCAAAGGGTTACGGGGCCGGTGCCCGGGGAGCGTCGCGCAGGGGGCTTCCGGCGCGTTACGGTGAACCACGTGCACAGTGAGCTGCCGGTCGCACCCGGCACCACCCGGATGCCCGAGCACCGCCTCGCGGTCAGCGAGCGCGGCTCCTTCATCTTCGCGACCTGCAGCTGCGGCTGGTACTCCCCGGCCCGCCGTTCGCGCGAACTGGCCCGTTGTGAGGGCGCCGACCACATCGCCGCGAGCGGCGCCGAGCCGGACTGATCCCGTCGGGCCCCGGGTGCCTCGGCAGGGCCCCGTGGGCGAGGTCAGGCCGCGAGGTCGGACTCCGGCGGCTGCTCCCCGGCCCGCACCGCCCCGCGCCCGCGCCGACGGCCGCGCGGACCGGCCCCGGCCCCGGCGCGCGCCGCGCCGCCGCGTTCGGACGCCCGGATCAGCGGAGCGACCGCCGTCCGGCTCAGTGCATGGCAGAACGGCACCAGCACGGCCATCGCGATCGGCGCCAGCAGCAGCACCACGGCGACGGCGAGCGCGAATCCGCCGATCACGTCGGTCGGGTAGTGGACGCCCATGAACATCCGGCAGAAGCCCTGGAGGAGCGCCAGCCCGCCGGCGATCCAGCCCAGCCTGCGGTTCACCAGGAACAGCGCCACCGCGACGCCCATGGTCATGGTCGAGTGGTCGCTGACGAAGGAATGGGTGCCGGCCTTGCCGTCCACCAGCACCAGCAGCCCGGGATGGTCGACGAAGGGGCGCGGGCGGTTCACGATCGCGGCGATCGGCAGGTTGGCCAGCTCGGCGACGGCCACCGAGAGCGGCACCCAGAGCAGCCCGGCCATCGCCACCGGCGCGTCCGGACGACGTCGGGCCTGGAGCCAGGCCACCAGGCCGAGCATCGCCAGGCCGATCAGGATGCCGTACTCGCCGATCCACGAGACCAGGTGGTCCAGCCACTGCGGGGAGCGCTTGGCCAGGCCGTTGACGGCGTAGAGCAGGTCGAGGTCGGGGTTGGTCGTGTCGGCAAGCGGCGTCGACACGCCGCACCTCCTTCTGGTCCGCTGCATCTGATCGTCATGGCCGGGGGCCGTCCCGTGCGGGAAGCTGATGGGAGGCCACCGGAAGAAACGTCATTTCCGAGGCACAGCGTTCCACGGAAACGCGCGGTTATCGAAACTTGACTCAGCGTCCACAGCGCGCACACAGGTACCGGCCGCACCGGCCCCACCGGGCCTACCGTCCCGCCCCGGTGGGGCTCGGGCCGGCCTGCGCGGGCGGGGCGGCGGTCGCGGACCGGCCGGGGGTCGCCGGGGCGCTGCCCGGCGCGCCGCCCTGGGTGCCGCCCTGGCTCCCCGCGGGGGTGGTGGGCTCCGTCCCGCCCGGACGGCTCGGGGCGTTGACCGCGCCGTCGTTGTTGCGGGTCGGCAGCGCCTGGGCGCCGTCCGAGGTGACCCGGGTCGCGCCGATGTACTCCCTGGTGTCGATCTTGTCGTAGCGGATCACCGCGCCGGTGTGCGGCGCGTTGATCATGTAGCCGCCGCCGACGTAGATCCCGACGTGGTGGATGCTCCGCGGATCGCTCAGGTCCGTCGCCCAGAACACCAGGTCGCCCGGCCGTAGCTGATCGCGCGACGGGTGCGGCCCGGCGTACCACTGGTCGTTGGCCACCCGGGGCAGGGTGATGCCCACACTGGCGAACGCGGCCTGGGTCAGGCCCGAGCAGTCGAACCGCCCGTTCTGCGAGGGCAGGCCCTCACCGCCCCACAGGTACGGGGTGCCGAGCTTGGTCTGCGCGAAGTAGATCGCGGCCGACGACTGCGGGGACACCTCCAGCGGCGCGGTCGGCGAGGCCGGGGCGGTGAAGCTGCGGGCCATCGCCTGGATGTTCCGCACGTAGCCCTGGGTCTCCTTGTACGGCGGCACCCCGTTGTACTTCTCCACCGCGCCCTCGCCGGCGTTGTAGGCCGCCAGCAGGTTGGCCTGCGGGTCACCCGGGACCTTCGCGACCCGCCTTGCGATCGCGCAGTCGTAGGTCGCCGCCGAGGCGATCGCGTCCAGCGGGTCCCAGACGTCCGCCTTGCCGTCCCCGTTGCCGTCGGTGGCGTAGCCGGGCCAGGTGCCCGGCATGAACTGCGCCATTCCCTGCGCCCCGACCCCGGAGCGCGCCTTGGGATCGAAACCGCTCTCCTGGTACAGCTGCGCCGCGAGCATCGGCGGGGAGATCTCGGGGCAGAGTAAGCCCCACTTCTGGATCGGATCCTGGTAGGCGGCGGGGACCGTTCCGGGAGAGAGGGCGGAACGATTCGCCGACTGCTGCGGCGTCCCACTTGCCGCATAAGTCCCCATCGTCACCAACCCGATGAACCCGAACGCAACAACTCCCGCAGCGGCGGCGGCCGTACCGGCCTTCCGGAGTACCATCAGCACCATCCCGACGAATCGTCAGTCGAAGTGTCCCGGAAGGCGTTGCTCACCGCAATCATCAGAGATACGAACAGTGAGCGCTATCCTTCGTACGGTCTACATCCTCGCGTACGTGTCCGATGCCTCACGACCAATACGCGAGAAGTAGCCAAGTCGACATCAGATCTGGCCAAGAATAGGCCCCGACCCTTCGCGCGGGCCGGGTCCGGGCCCTTGAATTTGCCTGATCGGGCGGTGAGATGGAAATGAACCTGAGCAGCGTGCACACGAATGCGGTCGGCCACCTGGCCGAAGACCCCCCCAAGAAGCCGAACATCGACACCATCATCGGCGGAATCGCCCCGGACTGGGGGCCGTTCGCGAGCCTCGGGTCGGAGGCGCGGGTGATGGTCGAGGTCATCATGGCCGTGGCCATCCTCATCTGCCTGGGGCTCGCGGTCTGGGGTGCGGCCAAGCAGCGGATCGGTGCGACCGCGATGCGCGACAGTTTCGGCGCCGAACAGGGCAAGGGGCTGATCGTCGCCGGACTGACCGGCGTGTTCATCATCGGATCACTCGGCACTCTGTTCACCATTGTCTACGGCATGGCGATCTGACGATCGGACAGCAGTAGTCCGACCTGCCTGAGACCGGGTCCCCGTCCGGACCCCCTCCGACAGTCGGCCCGCCAGGAGTCCACCCCCGTTCCCACCCTCCGTCCGCGCCCGCCCCCGGGCGGAGGGCCCCCGGAGCCGCCCCGGCTCCCCGCACCAGGAGGGCCGCCGTGCCGTTGTCCGACGACCAGCCGCGCACCCGTACGCGCCTGCCGGTCGGCGAACAGTCCTCCGCCCAGTCGAACCACCGTCAGTCCCGTCCGTTGCGCGCCCTGCTGGCCGTCCTGGTCGTCGTCACGCTGCTCGTGGTGGCCCTCGCCATCGCCAACCGCGTCATGCCCGGCGCCGGAAGCGGCGACGGCACCTCCGCCGACCACGCCGCCTCCGGCGCCGGCCCCGCCCCCAGCGGCGACCAGCCCGTCGGCACCACCGTCAACGGCATCCCGACCGGCTACCCGCACACCGAGCCGGGTGCCCAGTCGGCCGCCACCAACTACGCGGTGGCGATCGGCTCCGCGGACATGTTCCGCACCGACAGCCGGCACGGCATCGTCGCCACCATCGCCGACCCGGGCGCACTGGCGGGGCTCCAGAGCCGGCTGGACCAGGGCTTCGGCGGCGACACCGCCACCCGCTACGGCCTCGACACCCAGGGCCGCGCGCCCAAGGGCCTCACCTTCGTCAGCCGCACCGTCCCGGTCGGCGCCAAGTCGACGGGCTACAGCGACGGGGACGCCAAGGTCGAGGTGTGGTGCACCGGTCTCACCGGCCTCGCCGGCGAGCGCTCCGTCCAGCCGGTGACCACCAACTGGTTCACCCTCACCCTCTCGCTGCACTGGACAGGCAGCGACTGGAAGCTCACCGACTTCACCAGCAGGCAGGGCCCCGCGCCGGTGCCCGTAGACCAGCAGGCCGCCACCGCCGATGAGATCACCGGCGCCGTCCAGCAGTTCGGGGGGTTCCGCTTTGCCCGTTGACCAGAACTCACACCGTTCCGGCGCGCGGCGCCGCGTGGGCACCCTTGCCGGTGTGCTGGCCACCTTGCAGGTGGCGGCGCTGTCGGCGGCCCAGCGTGTGTTCGCGGAGCCTTCGCCGACTCCGAGCGGCACAGCCAACACCAACTGCCCTGACCTGCCGATCTCCGGGAACGGCATTCTCTGCGCGGACAAGCCCGGAGGGAGCTCGTTGCCCGGGGCCAATACTGTCGGGACCGTGACCGACCCCCTCGGGTCGTTGGCCAAGAGCTGTGCGCAGGCCGCGGCGTGGGTGGTGCGGAAGCTGTCGGGGGCGATCGACGGGACGACACAGGTGGACTTCACCAATACGTCGTTCCTGCAGCAGTACGCCGTGGTGTTCGCCGTGTCGACGGTGATCACGCTGGTGCTGTGGCTGCTGGCGGTGACGAAGCGGGCGGTGCGGGGGGCGCCGCTGACGACGGCGTTCTCGGAGGCGATCGGCTTCCTGTGGCTCACGGTGGTGGCGTCCGCGTTCACGCCGCTGATCCTGTACACCGTGGTGAGCGTGACGGACGGGTTGACCAAGGCGATCGCGGTCGGGACGAAGACGGACACCGGGTCATACCTGGGAGGGTTCGCCGACACGCTGGAGAAGGGCGATGTGGGCGGCGGTCCGCTGATCCTGGTGATCGTGTCGCTGGTCGCGGTGCTGGCGGCGGCGGTGCTCTGGATCGAGCTGTTGATCCGGGCGGCGATGCTGTACGTCGGCGCGTTGTTGGGTACGGCGGTGTACGCGGGGCTGGTGGACCGGCAGCTGTGGAAGCACGTGCGGCGCTGGGCGGGGGTGATGCTGGCGGTGGACCTGGCGAAGCCGATCATCGTGGTCATCCTGGGTCTGGCGGGCGCGGTGGCGACCGGGGCCGGGGCTGACGACGACTTCGCCCGGGTGCTGTCCGGGCTGGCGATCCTGTTCCTGTCGATCTTCGCGAGCGCCGCCGTCTACCGCTTCGTGCCGGGCTTCGGCGACGAGCTGCTGAACATGCGCGGGGCCCGGGCCAACGCCGTCCAGGCCGGTTCGGCGATGATCAACGGCACCGCGAACCTGATGAAGCAGGGCATCACCACCCACGGCGACCGCGGTCCGCAGGCGGGCGGCACGGGTGGTGGCGGGGGTGCCGGCGGCGGTTCGGTCGCGCCGGGCATCGCCGCCCACGCGGGCCGGACGCCGGCGCCACCGCCCCAGGGCGGGCCGCCGCAGGCCCCGGTTCCGATCCGCGAAAGCAATCCAGCGAAGGGAGGGTGACGGGTAAGTGAGCAGCGAACCGCTCGGCCAGTACGGCGCCCAGTACGCCCAGCCGTACGTGCACCAGCGCCGCACCTACCTGATCGGCAAGGCCCGCCCGAACGCGCCGATCGGCCGGAACCGGGAGTCCGGCGAGATCATGCTGATCATCCTCGGGGCCTTCCTCGGCATGCTCTGGGGCCTGCTGATGCCGATTCTGCCGTTGCGGATCGGCGGTCTGGTCGGTCTGCCGGCGCTCGCCATCGCGGCGGTGTACGTGCCGTACCGCAAGCGGACGTTCTATAAGTGGGCGGAGATCAACCGCACCTACCGCCGGACGGTCCGCAGCGGGCGGGCGGTGTGGCGCTCGGACGTGATGGACGCCGGCACCCGGCTGGACGGCCGGGAGGTAGAGGTCGGCCCGCCGCCCGGGGTGGGGCGGTTGCGCTGGCTGACGGCGCCGTTCGGGCCGGACGAGGTCGGGGTGCTGATGCACCTGGAGCGGCGCACGGTGACGGCCGCGATCGAGATCGAGGGCCCGGGAGTCGGCCTGCGCGACTCGGAGGACCAGGAGGCCCTGGTCGACCGGTTCGGGACGCTGCTGAAGCACGTCGCCAACGGGGACGGCTTCGTGACCCGGCTGCAGATCCTGGCCCGGACCCTGCCGGCCGACCCGGACGCGCACGCCAAGGACGTCGAGCGGCGCGGTGACCCGTCCGCTCCGCGCTGGCTGCAGGACTCGTACGACCAGCTCCAGTCGATGGTGTCGACCTCCTCGGAGCAGCACCGGGCCTACCTGGTGGCGTGCATGCACTACACCCGCGACCTGGCCGCCGAGGCGCACGCGATGGGGCGCACGGCCACCGGGCGGCGGGCGCGGGACGACGAGGGGCTGGCGGCCGTGATGGCGCGCGAGCTGACCGACATCTGCGCCCGGCTGGCCGAGGCGGACATCCGGGTGCGCCAGCCGCTGGGCCAGGCCCGGCTCTCCTCGCTGCTGCACTCGATGTACGACCCGGACCACCCGATCGACCACATCCAGGCGATGTCCCGGCGCAACGCCTGGCCGGCCGAGCTGGACGCGACCCACCAGCAGTACCTGCAGGCGAAGACCCGTGAGTCGGCGACCCGGGAGCCGTGGTGCCACGCCACCGCGTGGATCAAGGAGTGGCCGCTCACCCCGGTGGGCGTCAACTTCCTGGCGCCGCTGCTGGTGCACACCCCGGACGTGATCCGGACGGTCGCGGTGACGATGGACCTGGAGCCCACCGACGTCGCGATCGAGCGGATGCTGACCGAGAAGACCAACGACGAGGCCGAGGCGAGCCGCGCGGCCAAGATGAACCGGACGGTCGACCCGCGCGACCTGGCCCACACCGGCCGGGTGGACCAGCGCGGCGACGACCTGGCGTCCGGCGCGGCCGGGGTGAACCTGGTCGGCTACATCACGGTCTCCTCGCGCAACCCCGACGCGCTGGCCCGTGACAAGCGGACCATCCGGGCCTCGGCCGGCAAGAGCTACCTCAAGCTGGAGTGGTGCGACCGCGAGCACCACCGGGCCTTCGTCAACACCCTCCCGTTCGCCACCGGCATCCGCCGCTGAGCACGCCGTACGCCCGTACGTCCGTCCCCGTCCACCGCTGACCCGTCAGGAGGCCGCCCATGGCGCTCGGCAACCTCACCGAGGCGTTCACCAGCCTGATGTTCGGCAAGGTGGAGACCACCCGCCTGCCGGTGCGTACCTCCACCGGCCAGGCGCAGGCCGTCTACCTGCCCACCGCCGCGCCGGGGCTGGGCGACTCCGGCGTGATCATCGGCCGCGAGGTGTACAGCGGCAAGGGGTACGTGTACGACCCCTTCCAGCTGTACGGGCAGCAGCTGCCCGCCCCGCACTGGCTGGTGCTCGGCGAGTCCGGCAACGGCAAGTCGGCGCTGGAGAAGACGTACGTGCTGCGGCAGCTGAGGTTCCGCGACCGCCAGGTCGTGGTGCTGGACGCGCAGGGCGAGGACGGCGTGGGCGAGTGGAACCTGATCGCCGACGCGCTGGGCATAAAGTCGATCCGGCTGGACCCGATGGCGGCCCGGGACGGCGGGGTGAAGCTCAACCCGCTGGACCCGGCGATCACTCAGACCGGCCAGCTGTCGCTGCTGCGCACCATCGTCGAGGTGGCGATGGGGCGTGGGCTGGAGGAGCGGGCCGGTTTCGCGCTGAAGGCCGCGCACGCCCACGTGGTGGCGACGGTGAAGGACCGTCAACCGGTGCTGGACGACATCATCGACACCCTGCGCAACCCCGACCTGTCCTCGGTGGAGTCGCTGGGCGTGGCGGTGGACGAGGTGCAGTCCTGGGGCCTGGACGTGGCGCTGGTGCTGGACCGGCTGGTCGACGGTGACCTGCGCGGTATGTTCGACGGGTCGACCACCGAGGGCATCGACCTGGACGCGCCGCTGATCGTCTTCGACCTCTCGCACATCGACCGCAACTCGATCGCGATGCCGATCCTGATGGCGATCGTCGGGGTGTGGCTGGAGCACACCTGGATCCGTCCGGACCGGAAGAAGCGCATCTTCCTGGTGGAGGAGGCCTGGCACATCATCAACAGTCCGTTCGTGGCCCAACTGTTCCAGCGGCTGCTGAAGTTCGGCCGCCGGCTCGGCCTGTCCTTCGTCGCGGTGGTGCACCACCTGTCCGACGTGGTGGACGGCGCGGCGGCCAAGGAGGCCTCGGCGATCCTGAAGATGGCATCCACCCGGACGATCTACATGCAGAAGGCCGAGGAGGCGCGGGCCACCGGCCGGGTGCTGGGCCTGCCGCGCTGGGCGGTGGAGATCATCCCCACCCTGTCGCCGGGCATCGCGGTCTGGGACGTCAACGGCAACGTCCAGGTGGTCAAGCACATCGTCACCGAGGTCGAGCGTCCGCTGGTCTACACCGACCGCGCGATGACCGAGGACGCGGTGGCCGAACGGGTGCGGGCAGAGCGGCAGTTGGCGGCCGAGCCCGGGGTCTGAGGAAGTCCTCTCCGCGGGTTCCGCACCCGGCGGACGGCGATGGTTCGTCAGTAGGTAATCCTCTCGTTACGTCCGACGTCCTGACAGCTACGCGCGTTGACCTTAGGCTTCGCAGTCGCAACACATGCCCGAACGCCGACGCTGTCCTCAGCCGGTGCTCCTCCAAGGTGCAGGGGAACCCTTCATGCTCACCGTCAGATCCCGACGGACGGCGCTCGCCGTCGTCGCCGCCGCAGGTCTGTTCGGCACGGTGGTCGTGCCGACGGCCGCTCAGGCCGCCGACGCCAAGCGCCACAAGACCGTCAACCTCCAGCTGCTGGCGATCAACGACTTCCACGGCAACCTGGAGCCCCCGGCCGGCTCCTCGGGCACGATCAAGGAGATCGACCCGGCCACCGGCAAGGAGGTCGCCACCCCGGCCGGCGGCATCGAGTACCTGGCCACCGAGCTGCGCAAGGCGCGCGTCCCGGCCGACGACTCGATCACCGTCGCGGCCGGCGACATCATCGGCGCCAGCCCGCTCACCTCGGCGCTCTTCCACGACGAGCCGACCATCGAGGCGATGGACAAGCTCGGCCTGGACGTCACCTCCGTGGGCAACCACGAGTTCGACGAGGGCGCGCAGGAGCTGCGGCGCATGCAGGAGGGCGGCTGCCACCCGACCGACGGCTGCTACGAGGCCGGCCGCACCTTCAAGGGCGCCAACTTCAACTACCTGTCGGCCAACGTCACCGACGAGAAGACAGGCAAGCCGCTGCTGGCGCCGTACTGGGTGACCAAGTCCCAGGGCGTGAAGGTCGGCTTCATCGGCGTCACCCTGGAGGGCACGCCGAACATCGTGACCGCCGAGGGCGTCAAGGGCCTGAAGTTCGCCAACGAGGTCACCACGATCAACAAGTACGCCGCCGAGCTCAAGGCCAAGGGCGTCAACTCGATCGTCGCGCTGATCCACGAGGGCGGCTACCCGGCCAGCAGCGTCTACAACTACGACTGCGGCGCGGCCGGGCAGGGCATATCCGGCCCGATCGTCGACATCGCGAAGAAGATCGACCCGTCGGTCGGCGCCATCGTCACCGGCCACACCCACAACGCGTACGCCTGCAGCATCCCCGACCCCAACGGCGTCCCGCGTTCGGTGACCAGCGCCGCCTCCTTCGGCCGGCTCTTCACCGAGATCAACATGAAGCTGGACAAGACCACCGGTGAGATCGTGCGTCCCTCGGTCAAGGCCGAGAACCACGTGGTGCACCGCACGGTCGAGAAGGCGCCCGACATGACGGCGCTCGTCGACCACTACTCCAAGCTGGCCGCCCCGATCGCCAACCGCCCGATCGGCTACATCGCCTCGGACATCAACGGCCGCGGCAACAACGACCCGGAGAAGCCGCTCGGTGACGTGATCGCCGACGCGCAGCTCGCCGGGCTGGCCCCGGCCGACAAGGGCGGCGCGCAGGTCGCCTTCATGAACCCCGGCGGCATCCGCTCCGACCTGGTCTACAAGGCCTCGGGTGGCGAGGGCGACGGCGTGGTGACCTACGGCGAGGCGTTCACCGTCCAGCCGTTCACCAACATGATGCAGGTCAAGACGCTGACCGGTGCCCAGCTGATCCAGCTACTCCAGCAGCAGGTGAGCGGCTCCAACGCCGCCGCGCCGAAGATCCTGCAGGTGTCCTCGAACCTGCACTACACCCTGGACATGCGCAAGACCGGTGCGGACCGGGTGGTCCTGGACTCGGTCCGGCTGAACGGCGCCCCGGTCGACCCGGCCGCCAAGTACCGGGTCGCGGCCAACGAGTTCCTGGCCGGCGGCGGCGACGGCTTCCCGGCCTTCGCGGCCGGCACCGACAAGCTGGTCGGCGCCTCGGACCTGGACGTCTTCACCGCCTACCTGGGCGCCCACAGCTCGGCCGCCGCGCCGCTCCAGGCCCCGGCGCAGGACCGTATCAAGATCATCGGCCCGGGCAGCGACATCGGCTGACTGTGAGCCGGCCCCGGGGGCGTGTCCTGTGGGTCCTGTCGGACCCGGCAGAGAACTGCGGGACACCCCCCTGCGG
>NZ_JBHVFE010000083.1:0-24777 GCF_042801945.1 Kitasatospora sp. NPDC057542 | reverse complement strand
GACCCGCAGGTCGGAAAGGGGGCGCCCTCAAAAGGCCCTGCTACAACCTCAGTTGTCGCCGTCCTCGTCGATCAGGAAGCCCCGCATCGGTGCCGGAGCCTGCTGCATCGGCTGCGGCGGCTGCGGACGGACGGCCGCCATCGGCTGGGTCATGCCGGCCGGCTGCATCTGCGGAGCACCGCTGTTGCCGCCGGTCGACTGCCCACCGAAGCTCGGCGCCGAGGAGCTGCCACCGAAGGAGCCGTTCCCGCCGAAGGACGGCGAGTTGCCCCCGAAGGACGGCTGGCTGCCGCCGAAGCTCGGCGCGCCGGCACCGGCCGGAGCCATCGACGAGGCCGCCGGCGGCAGCGACGCGGTGGCGGGGATCCGCGGCGGGGCGAGCGAGTCGTCGGCCTGCGACTCCAGCTGGCGCAGCTGGGTCTCCAGGTACGACTTCAGACGCGTGCGGTACTCACGCTCGAACGCCCGCAGGTCCTCGACCTTGCGCTCCAACGTGGCCCGTGCCGACTCCAGCGAGCCCATCGCGACGCGGTGCTTCTCCTGCGCGTCCCGCTCCAGCGCGTCGGCCTTCGCACGGGCGTCGCGCTCCAGGCCCTCGGCCCGGCTGCGCGCCTCGCCGACGATCTTGTTGGCCTCGGAACGGGCCTCGGAGATCGCCTGGTCGGCGGTCTGCTGAGCGAGCGCGAGCACGCGGGCGGCGCTGTCGCCACCGGGGCCCTGCTGCTGCATCGGGCCGCCCATGGGGCCGCCCATCTGCTGCGGGCCGCCCATGGGGCCGCCCATCGGCTGCATCTGCTGCTGGCCCATGCCCTGGCCCATCGGGTTGCCCATCTGCTGCGGGCCACCGGGACCGCCCATGGGCTGCAGCATCTGCCCGCCCATCGGCTGGACCAGCTGCTGCTGGCCGCCCATGGTCTGGTTCATCTGCTGCTGCGGGCCGCCGGCAGCCGGAAGCTGCGGCGCGGAGCCGGCGGGCAGGCCGAGGGGCTGGTTGCCCATCTGCTGCTGCGGACCACCCGGACCCATCTGCTGCTGGGGACCACCGGGGCCCATCTGCTGCGGACCGCCCGGACCCATCTGTTGCGGACCGCCCGGACCCATCTGCTGCGGACCGCCCGGACCCATCTGCTGCGGACCACCCGGACCCTGCTGGCCGGGGACCGGCGGGCCGGATATGGCGGCGGGCACCGGGGCGCCGCCCTGGCGGGGCGCGTCCTGCTGCGGCTCCTTGCGCAGGTTGGCCTGGTTCTGCGCGGCGGCACGAGTCGCGGCGGCCAGCTTGGCGCGCAGGTCCTCGTTCTCCCGGAGGAGGCGGGTCAGCTCCGCCTCGACCTCGTCGAGGAAGGCATCGACCTCGTCCTCGTCATAGCCTTCACGCAGGCGGACGGTCGTGAACTGCTTGTTCCGAACGTCCTCGGGGGTCAATGGCATCTCTTCACCTCAACGTGATCGTCGGCACACCGGCATCCTGTCGCATCGCTCACCTACGACTAGGGGTGCACAAGCGAGATCAGGACATACACAATGATCATCAGTACGAAGAAGGACAGGTCGAGCGCCACGCCCCCGAAACGCAACGGCGGAATGAGCCGCCGAAGAAGCTTGAGCGGCGGATCCGTGACAGTGTACGTGGCCTCCAGGACCAGGACCATGGCCTTGCCGGGCCGCCACGAACGCGCGAACTGGAAGACCCAGTCCATGACCAGCCGTACGAGCAGGAACACCAGGAAGACGGTCAGGGCGTAGTAGAGCACCGCCCACACGATGTCCATCGCGTTTCCCTCTCCCCGGTCCCGATCCCTCGGGCCTGCCGCTCGTCACCTGTCGCTAACCCACTGTTGATCAGATCCACACGTAAAGTCGTGGCCGGGTCAGCTCTGGTTGAAGAACCCACCCTCGGCGATCCGAGCCTTGTCCTCCGCCGTGACATCGACGTTAGCAGGCGACAGCAGGAACACCTTCTGTGTCACGCGCTCGATACTGCCGTGCAGACCGAAGACGAGTCCAGCGGCGAAGTCTACGAGGCGCTTCGCGTCGGTGTCGTCCATCTCGGTCAGATTCATGATCACGGGAGTCCCACCGCGGAACTGTTCCCCGATGGTACGGGCCTCGTTGTAGGTTCGGGGGTGCAGCGTGGTGATGCGGTAGGGCTCTCGTTCGTTGACGACCTTGGGCATGATCACCGGTGCGCTCTTCTCCAGGTTGTGGCGGCGTTCGGGTGTGATGGACGACACGGGGGCCATCCTCGGAGTCTCCTGCCGGATCGGCACCGCCGCGGGCACCGGCTGCGGGGTGATCGAGGAGACCGGGGCGGGCGCGGCGGCCGCGGGAGCCGGGGCCGGCCGGGGGATGTCCTCGGTCCGCTGGCCCGTCCGGATCGGTTCGGGGTCCGCGTCGTAGTCGTCATCGGGGTCGTACCCCTGGCCGTCGTACGTCTCGTCCTCCACGAGGCCGAGGTAGACCGCCATCTTGCGCATTGCGCCGGCCATGCTCCTGTCTCCTCCGCTCATAGCCACCTCGCTGACGCTCGGCGGCAGCTTCGCGAAACGCGCACCTTCTGATGGTCGCTCGCTCGCTCGCTCCGTGCGGACCGGCTCCGGCCCGGGCCGTACGGCCCCGCCTGCGGATTCCGCGGTCCCTCCACGACGGCGTGTCAGCCCGACGGCCGGTCGGATTCGTGGAGTGGGGGCCGCGGAGCTGCGATCCACGGTTCGCTAGCGCTCCGAAGAGCTGCTAGATTCTGTCCTATTTTGTCCTGCTGTCTGATCTACTTACCCGGTGACGTTACCTGAGGGGTGACCTCACTCCGAGTACCGCCGTTCCGACGCGCACATGTGTCGCCCCGGCGGCAATCGCCTGCTCAAGGTCACCGCTCATTCCTGCGGAGACCATGGTGGCAGCCGGATGGTCCGCCCGTACGGCGGTTGCGATTTCCGCCAGCCGATCGAAGGCGCGGGCCGGGTCCCCGGCCAGCGGGCCGGTCAGCGGAGCGACGGTCATCACACCGTCCAGACGCAGCCCGGGCGTGTCGGCGATCGCGTCGGCCAGTTGCGCGACGTCCTCCGGCGCGACCCCCGCCCGGTGCTCACCCTCCCCGTACGCCTTGTCCAGCGCCACCTGCACCAGGCAGCCCAGTTCCGGGCGTTCCGCCTTGAGCACCGCCGCGGAGAGCGACCCGACCAGCCGCAGCCGGTCCACCGAGTGCACGTGGTTCGCGTACCGGACGACCGAGCGGACCTTGTTGGTCTGCAGCTGGCCGACGAAGTGCCAGTCAAGAGGAAGGTTTCTGCACTGCTCCGCCTTGGGAGCGGCGTCCTGGTCGCGGTTCTCCGCGACGTCCGTCACCCCGAGTCCGGCCAGCAGCGCGGTGTCCTCGGCGGGGTAGGTCTTGGTGACGACGACCAGGGTGACCTCGTCCCGGGCGCGCCCGGCGGCCGCGCAGGCGTCCGCGATCCGGCGCTCGACCACGTCGAGGTTGGTGCCCAGTTCCTCGTAGCGGGCCCGCTGGCCCTCCGTCAGCGCCGCCACGAACTCGGTGCTTCCCGGGAACGGTCCGTAGATGTCGTTCGTCATCAGTGATCAGAGCCCAACCAGACGTAGCTCGCGAGCCGGCCGGTGCGCTGCTCGCGGCGATAGGAGTAGTGATCGGCGGATTCGAGGGTGCAGACCGGTGATCGCACCAGCTCGTTGACCCCGGTCACGGCCAGCTGGGCCGCGACCCCTTCCGGCACGTCCAGGGACGGAGTCCCCCAGGAGGTCTCGGCGAAGGCCTCCGGCACCACCGCGGCGACCTCGGCCCTCAGTTGGGCCGGCACCTCGTAGCAGCGGCCGCAGACCGCGGGCCCCGTGGCGGCGGTGATCCGCCCGGGCTCCGCGCCCAGTTCGACCATCGCCCGGACGGCCGCGGGCACCACCCCGGCCGCCAGGCCGGGCCGGCCCGCATGGGCCGCGCCCACCACGCCCGCCACCGGATCGGCCAGCAGCACAGGGGTGCAGTCGGCGGTCAGCACCGCCAGCGCGAGCGGCCGGTCGGTGACCACCGCGTCCACCGTCGGGGCCTGCCCGAGCGGCTGGCGCTCGGTCACCACGGCGACCTCGGCGCCGTGCACCTGGTTCATCCACACCACGTCGGCCGGGTCGAGCCCCAGCTGCCGGGCGGCCAGCGCCCGGTTCTCCCGCACGGCCTCCGGGTCGTCCCCCACCGCGCCGCCGAGGTTGAGCTCCCCGTACGGCGAAGTGCTCACCCCGCCCCACCGGGAGGTGAAGGCGAAGTGAGCACCCGCGCGGATCGCGTGATCGATCACTTAAGGAAGTCCGGGACGTCAAGCTCCTCGGCCGGGCTCTCCACGAACGGCTGCCGGGCCGGCTGCACCTGCGGCGGCACCGGGGCGGAGGCGGTCGTGGTGGCCGGGGTCTCGGCGGTGCGGCTCGGCGTGGCGGTCGAGGACTCGCCCTCCGAGCGGGAGGTCACCGAGCCGATGCTCCCGTACGACGGGCGGCCGGCCGGGCGCTCCGGGGCGGCCGGCGGGGTGGCCGGGCGCTCCGGGGTGGTGGACTTGACCACCGGGTCGCGGACGATCGCCGGCGGCTGCCCGCCGTCGAAGCCGGCCGCGATGACGGTGACCCGGACCTCGTCGCCGAGCGCGTCGTCGATGACCGCACCGAAGATGATGTTCGCCTCGGGGTGCGCCGCCTCGCTGACCAGCTGGGCCGACTCGTTGATCTCGAACAGACCGAGGTCGGAGCCGCCCGAGATGGACAGCAGCACGCCGCGGGCGCCGTCGATCGAGGCCTCCAGCAGCGGCGAGGAGATCGCCATCACGGCGGCGGCCTTGGCGCGGTCCTCGCCGCGGGCCGAGCCGATGCCCATGAGCGCCGAGCCGGCTTCCGACATGACGGACTTGACGTCGGCGAAGTCGAGGTTGATCAGACCCGGGGTGGTGATCAGGTCGGTGATGCCCTGGACACCGGAGAGCAGGACCTGGTCGGCCGAGCGGAACGCGTCGAGGACGCTGACCTGGCGGTCCGAGATGGACAGCAGCCGGTCGTTGGGGATCACGATGAGGGTGTCGACCTCTTCGCGCAGGGCGGCGATGCCGTCCTCGGCCTGGTTGGCCCGGCGCCGGCCCTCGAAGGTGAACGGGCGGGTGACCACGCCGATGGTCAGGGCGCCCAGCGAGCGCGCGATGTTGGCGACGACGGGCGCGCCGCCCGTGCCCGTGCCACCGCCCTCGCCGGCGGTCACGAAGACCATGTCGGCCCCCTTGAGGACCTCCTCGATCTCCTCGCGGTGGTCCTCGGCGGCCTTGCGGCCGACCTCGGGGTTGGCGCCGGCGCCGAGGCCCCGGGTGAGTTCACGGCCCACATCGAGCTTGACGTCGGCGTCGCTCATCAGGAGGGCCTGCGCATCGGTGTTGATCGCGATGAACTCGACGCCCTTGAGACCGACCTCGATCATCCGGTTGATGGCGTTGACACCACCGCCGCCGATTCCGACGACCTTGATGACTGCGAGGTAGTTCTGCGGTGCTGCCACGTCGAAGGCCTCTCGCCTCGAATTTCCGGGTCGGCCCGACCCGGAGCGGGGCCGTACCGACGGATGTCGATGGGTAGGGAGCCTGGTTTCTGACTGAATGTCCGAAATGCCGACCGCCGACCCCAACCCTAAACTTGACCTTTAGGGTTAGTTCTGTGTCTCCGTCACATCACCAGGAAACACAGTCTGGTGACACAGGACACTAGGTGGCTCCAGGCACGTGTTTCAACGAACACGCCGAGCTTCCCTTTTTCTTTTGAGCCTATGTGATCATCGGCCGGCATAGGAAACCGGGGGTGACCACCAAGAGTCGGGCCGACACTCCGAGGCGTCAACCCCTCCCTCAGGCAGAGAACCTACCGGATCATCCCGACACCGCCGGCGCCTCCGGCGCCGTCACGTCGAAGTTCGTACCCTTCTGGTTCATCAGCGCGACCAGCACCCGGGCCTTCCGGTCGATCTGCTCCGGACTCCCCCAGCGCACCGTCACACCCCCGCTGAGCTGCAACTCGATGTCGTCGTACGAGTGCACCAGCACCGAGCCGGCCCGCTTGGCGACCTCCGGCGGCAGCCCGGCGGCCACCGCCACCGCGCCCTGCACCAACTGCGAACGGGAGATCACCCCGTCGACGTCGTTCGCCTGCTGACTGAGGCGCAGCTCCACCACCGGAACACCGTCCGGAGGAGCCGGCTCGGTGGCGAAGCTCACGCCCCCGGCATCCACCTGGGTGAACTGGCCGTCCTCCCCCTTGACGGCGGCCACCGCCGTGCGCTGGACGACCTTCACCCGCAGGGTGTGCGGCCAGCCCCGCCACACCTCGGCCCTGGCCACCCGGGGGATCGCCTCCACCCGGTGCCGGGCGTCGTCCAGGTCCACGCGCGCCAGCGGCCCGTCACCGAGCCCGCCGACCGCCTCGCGGACCTGGTCCGCCGTCAGCTTGTCGTCGCTCGTCCCCTGGACGGCGACGCTGCGCACGTCCAGGACCGAGGAGAAGAACACCAGCCAGGCCAGCACGCCGAGCACCGTGACGCCGAGCGCGCCCAGCACCACGATGCCCCGCCGGGAGAGCCGGAGGCGGGGAGCGGACTCCTCCTCCTCCAGCTTCTCCTCCAGCGGGTCGGCGAGCCGGCCGTCAGCCACGGCGGCGGCCGCCGCGGTGGGCCTGGATCGCCTCGTAGACCATCCCGACCAGCAGGTCGTCGGCGTCCCGGCGGCCGAACTCGGCGGCCGCCCGGCTCATGTCCCAGAGCCGCTGCGGGTCGGTCAGCACCGGCAGCACGTTCTGGAGCACCCAGTCCGGGGTCAGCTCGGCGTCGTCCACCAGCAGACCGCCGCCGGCCTTGACCATGGGCTGGGCGTTCAGCCGCTGCTCGCCGTTGCCGATCGGCAGCGGGACGAAGGCGGCGGGCAGGCCGACGGCCGCCAGCTCGGCCACCGTCATGGCACCGGCCCGGCAGAGCATCATGTCGGCGGCCGCGTAGGCGAGGTCCATCCGGTCCAGGTACGGCACCGGGCGGTACGGCGGCATCCCGGGGACGTCCGCCACCTGCGGCAGCTCGTTCTTCGGGCCGACCGCGTGCAGGATCTGCACGCCGTATTGCTGGAGCCGCGGGGCGATCGCGGTGATCGTCTCGTTGAGCCGGCGCGCGCCCTGGGAGCCGCCGGAGACCAGCAGGGTGGGCAGCCGCTGGTCGAGGCCGAAGTACTGGCGGGCCTCCGGGCGGACCGCGTTGCGGTCCAGGGTGGCGATGGTCCGGCGCAGCGGGATGCCGATGTACCGGGAGTCCCGCAGCTTGCTGTCCGGCGTGGAGACCGCCACGAAGTCGCTGTAGCGGGCACCGATCTTGTTGGCCAGGCCCGGGCGTGCGTTCGCCTCGTGCACCACGATCGGCACCCCGGCGCGCTTGGCGGCCAGGTAGGCGGGCATCGCGACGTAGCCGCCGAAGCCGACCACGGCGTCCGCGTTGACCCGCTCGATGATCTCCTGGGCGGCCCGGACGGTGCCGCGCAGCCGGCCGGGGACGGTGATCAGCTCCGGGGTGGGCTTGCGGGGCAGCGGGACGGCCGGGATGAGCTCCAGCTGGTAGCCGCGCTCGGGTACCAGCCGGGTCTCCAGTCCGCGCTCGGTGCCCAGGGCGGTGATCCCGACGGACGGGTCGTGCCTGCGGAGGGCATCCGCGAGGGCCATGGCCGGCTCGATGTGACCGGCGGTCCCCCCGCCGGCGAGTACGACATGCACCGAAATTCACCGCTCCCTGCGTGCCGGCCCCGGGGCCGGGCGCGCTGTGGTTCGTCGTCGTGGCAGCACCCGGGCCAGTTGTCTCCTGATCCGGGAGTTCTTGCTCCGGGCGGCCAGGGCCGCCTTCGCGCCCGAGGAGCTGCGCGCCAGGCACAGCAGCACTCCGATCGCGGACATGGCCGACAGCATGGCGGAACCGCCGTAGGAGAACAGCGGGAGCGGGACGCCCGCGATGGGCAGCAGTCCCAGCGCCGACCCCAGGTTGATCATGGCCTGCGCCATGATCCAGGTGGTGGCGGCTCCCGCGGCGTACCTGACGAAGGGATCCTTCGTACCGATGGCCACACGGATACCCGCGTAGCCTAGTGCCGCGAAGAGACCGAGGACCGACAGCGTCCCCACCAGACCGAGTTCCTCACCCGTCGCGGCGAAGATGAAGTCGGTGTGCGCCTCGGGCAGCTGGCCCCATTTCTCCACGCCGGCGCCGAGGCCGGTGCCGAAGCCGCCGCCGTTGGCGAACGCGAAGACGCCGTGCAGGGCCTGGAAGCAGGCACCCTCCGGGTCGATCTTGGTGACGCCGATGCAGCTCAGCCGCTCCGCCCGGTGCGGGACGGTGACCACCAGGGCGGTGCAGACCACCGCCGCGACCCCGAGGGTGGCCACGAACAGCCGCAGCGGCGCGCCGACCATCCAGAGCAGCGCGAACACCATGGCCACCAGGATCATCGAGGTGCCCATGTCGCCGCCGAACATGATCAGCGCGAGCAGCAGCAGGGCCCCCGGCACCAGCGGCACCAGCAGGTGTTTCCACGAGTTGAGGGTGCCGGCCTTCTGCTTGCGGGCGAGTAGGTCGGCGCCCCAGAGCACCAGCGCGAGCTTGGCGAACTCCGAGGGCTGGAACTGGAAGAAGCCGAAATCCAGCCAGTTCTGGTTGCCGTTGATCCGCACCCCGATGCCGGGGATGGCGACCAGCGTGAGGGCGCCGATCACCCCGATCATCACCGGGTAGACGATCACCCGCAGCACCGCCAGCGGGACGGAGGCGAAGCCGATCAGCAGGACCAGGCCCAGGATCGCCGCGATCAGCTGCTTGAGGAAGTAGTACTGCGCCGTGTGGTGCTGGTTCAGGGCCAGGATCTGCGAGGCCGAGAAGACCATCATCAGGCCGAGCACGACCAGCAGCAGGGTGCTGCCGACGACCAGCAGGTACGGGGTGAGCGGCCGGTCCAGCCAGTACCGGACCCGGGCCCGGAAGGCCTGGACCCGGGCCAGCGGACCGGCCGACTTGTACTTGGTCGTGGTGGCGGAGATCACTCTCATCGGCTCGGCGGCATCCCGCTTCACAACGCCGGAATCCGCTCTGCCCTGCCCCGCCACCGCTCCCCGCTCACTTGTTCCGTCCGACGCCCTCGCCGGCCCGCCTACTCGCCCGCCAGCTCCCGGACGGCCGCCGCGAAGAGGTCGCCGCGCTCGCCGTAGTTGGTGAACATGTCCATCGAGGCGCAGGCCGGTGCCAGCAGCACCGTGTCACCCGATCGGGCGAGCGATGCGGCCGTTCGAACGACCTCGGTCATCGCCACCGCGCCAGTCTGGCCCTCGGCCGCCTCGATCACCGGCACATCCGGAGCGTGTCGCTCCAGCGCCTCCCGGATCACCGCCCGGTCCTGGCCGATCAGCACCACCGCGCGCAGCCGCTCGGCCGCGCCCTGTACCAGGTCGTCGAAGGTCGCGCCCTTGGCCAGGCCCCCGGCGATCCAGACGATCGGCCGGTAGGCGGCCAGCGAGGCGGCCGCCGCGTGGGTGTTGGTGGCCTTGGAGTCGTCGATGTACGTGACCTCGCCGACCACGCCGACCTCGGCGATCCGGTGGGCGTCCGGCCGGAAGGCCCGCAGGCCCTCCCGGACGGCCTTCGGCTCGACCCCGTACGCCCGGGCCAGCGCCGCCGCGGCGAGCGCGTTGGCGATGTTGTGCGGGGCCGGCGGGTTAACGTCCTCGACGGCGCCCAGCTCGGCCGCGTTCTTGGCCCGGTCCTCGACGAAGGCGCGGTCCACCAGCAGCCCGTCCACCACGCCGAAGTTCGACGGGCCGGGCGCGCCGAGGCCGAAGCCGATCGCCCGGCAGCCCTCCTCGACGTCGGCCTCGCGGACCAGCGCCTCGGTGGCCGGGTCGGCCAGGTTGTACACGCAGGCGACCACGTTGCCCTCGTAGATCCGGCCCTTGTCGGCGGCGTACGCCTCCATCGAGCCGTGCCAGTCGAGGTGGTCGGGCGCCAGGTTGAGCACCGCCGCCGAGTGCGGGCGCAGCGAGGGCGCCCAGTGCAGCTGGTAGCTGGACAGCTCGACGGCGAGCACGTCGTACGGCTCCTCGGCGAGCACCGCGTCCAGCACCGAGACCCCGACGTTGCCGACCGCGGCGGTGCGCCTGCCGGCGGCGGTGAGGATCGAGGCGAGCATCTGGACGGTGGTGGTCTTGCCGTTGGTGCCCGTGACGGCCAGCCAGGGGGCTGGCTCGCCGGTGCCCGGCAGCGGCTTGCGCAGCCGCCAGGCCAGCTCGACGTCGCCCCAGACCGGCACCCCGGCCGCCTCGGCGGCGGCGAACAGCGGGCTGTCCGGCGCCCAGCCGGGCGAGGTGACGATCAGTTCGGTGCCCTCGGGCAGGCTCGCGCCGTCGCCGAGCCGAACGGTGACGCCCAGCGCCTCCAGCTCGGCGGCCCGGGCGGCCAGGCCGGGCCCGCTGCCGCCGTCCACGACGGTCACCCGGGCGCCGAGGCCGTGCAGGACGCGCGCGGCGCTGATGCCCGAGACGCCGAGCCCGGCGACGGCGACCGGCAGGCCGCCGAAATCGGGGTTGGTCTGGTCAGGGTTGGTCATCCGGTCACCCATCCCGCGTAGAACAGGCCGAGGCCGACGGCGACGCACAGGCCCTGGATGATCCAGAACCGGACCACGATCAGGACCTCGGTCCAGCCCTTGAGTTCGAAGTGGTGCTGCAACGGCGCCATCTTGAAGACGCGCTTGCCGGTCATCCGGAAGGAGCCGACCTGGATGATCACCGAGAGGGTGATGATCACGTAGAGGCCGCCGAGCAGGGCGAGCAGCAGCTCGGTGCGGGAGCAGATCGCCAGACCGGCCAGGGCGCCGCCGAGGGCGAGCGAGCCGGTGTCACCCATGAAGATCTTGGCGGGCGAGGTGTTCCACCACAGGAAGCCGAAGCAGGAGCCCATCAGGGCGGAGGCCACGACGGCGAGGTCCAGCGGGTCGCGGATGTCGTAGCAGTTGGCGGTCGCGGTGATGGCGTAGGCGCAGCTCTGGGTGTGCTCCCAGATGCCGATGAAGGTGTAGGCGCCGAAGACCATCACCGAGGCACCGGTGGCGAGGCCGTCCAGACCGTCCGTCAGGTTCACGCCGTTCGACATCGCGGCGATCATGAAGTACGCGAAGATGACGAACAGGACGGGGCCGATCGCCCACTTGAAGTCCCGGACGAAGGACAGGCTCTGGGACGCCGGGTTGAGCCCGCGGTCGTCCGGGAACTGCATCGCCAGGACGGCGAACCCGAGGCCGACGATCGACTGGCCGGCCAGCTTCGCCTTGGCCCGCAGGCCCAGCGAACGCCGCTTGACCACCTTGATGTAGTCGTCCAGGAAGCCGACCAGGCCGAGGCCCGCGGTCAGGAAGAGCACCAGCAGCCCGGAGGCGGTCGGGCTCTCGCCCGTTATCGCCTTCGTGGCGAAGTACGCGATCAGGGTCGCCAGGATGAAGGCGATGCCGCCCATGGTGGGCGTGCCCTTCTTGCTGTGGTGCGCCTTGGGGCCGTCGTCGCGGATGTACTGGCCGTAGCCGTGCTTCGCGAGCAGTTTGATCAGGGCCGGGGTGCCGAGCAGCGACAGGACGAGGCCGATCATCCCGGAGAAAAGGATCTGCTTCATTATTCGGCCACACCGTCCGCCAGGAGGGCCTCGGCCACCTTCTCCAGCCCCACCGAACGGGAAGCCTTCACCAGGACCACATCCCCTGGTTGCAGCTGACTGCGCAGCAGCTCGACCGCCGCGTCCGCGTCGGACACCAGCACCGACTCCTCACCCCACGAACCTTCGTTCCTCGCGCCGAGTTCCATGCAGGCCGCCTCGCGTCCGCCGACCGCCACCAGCTTGGTGACGTCCAGCCGGACGGCGAGCCGCCCGATGGCGTCGTGCTCGGCCAGGCTCTCCTCGCCGAGCTCCCGCATCTCGCCGAGCACCGCCCAGGTGCGGCGGCGCTCCGGGCCCCGGCCCCCGATCGAGACCAGCGCCCGCAGCGCGGCCCGCATCGAGTCGGGGTTCGCGTTGTAGGCGTCGTTCACGACGGTGACACCATCGGCCCGGTCGACGACCTCCATGCGCCAGCGGGACAGCGCACCCGCTTCGCCCAGGGCTGCCGCGGTGTCGTCGACGGACATCCCGAGCTCCACCGCCACCGCGGCGGCGGCGAGGGCGTTCGAGACGTGGTGCTCACCGTACAGGCGCAGCTGCACGGGCGCGGAACCGGCCGGGGTGGTGAGCGTGAACGATGGCCGCCCGGTGGCGTCCAGGCGAACGTCCGTGGCCCGTACGTGGGCGTCCGGTGATTCCCCGAACAGGACCACCTTCGCCTTGGTACGGGAGGCCATCGCGCGCACCAGCCGGTCGTCCGCGTTGAGGATCGCGGCGCCGTCGGCGGGCAGCGACTCGACCAGTTCGCCCTTGGCCTCGGCGATCGCCTCCTGGGAGCCGAACTCGCCGACGTGGGCGGTGCCGACGTTGAGGACCAGGCCGATCCGGGGCGGGGTGATCGAGGTGAGGTACTCGATGTCGCCCTTGTGCCGGGCGCCCATCTCCATGACCAGGTGCCGGGTGCCGGCCTCGACCCGCAGCGCGGTCATCGGGTGGCCGATCTCGTTGTTGAGCGAGCCGGGCGGGTAGACGGTCTCGCCGTGGCGCTGGAGCAGCTGGGCGATCAGGTCCTTGGTGCTGGTCTTGCCGGCCGAGCCGGTCAACGCGACCACGGCGGTGCCCTCGGCGCGGGCGACCACGGCGCGGGCCAGCCGGCCGAGCGCCTCCACCACACTGTCGACCAGGACGGCGGGCACGCCGACCGGGCGGGAGGCCAGCACCGCGACGGCACCGTCCTCGACCGCCTTGGCCGCGTACTCGTGGCCGTCCACGTGCTCGCCGACGAAGGCCGCGAACAGGCCGCCGGGGCTCACCTTCCGCGAGTCGACCTCGACCGGGCCGGTGACCAGGGCGTCCGGGTCGGCGCCGTCCAGCGTGCCTCCGACGGCGGCGGCCACCTCGGCGAGGGTCAGTGCGATCACTGCTGCTCTACTCCTCGGTCGCCCCGCGCGGTCGGGGTCTGCGTGATGGATTCGCGCAGCACCTCCCGGTCGTCGAAGGGGCGGATCTCGTCTCGTACGTACTGGCCGAGCTCGTGGCCCTTGCCGGCCACCAGCACGGTGTCCCCCGCCTGGGCGCGGGCGACGGCGATCCTGATCGCCTCGGCCCGGTCGGGGACGACCAGGACGTCCCCGCGCTCGGCCTCGGGCACCGTGGCGGCGCCGGTCAGCATGGTGGCGAGGATCGCCAGCGGGTCCTCGCTGCGCGGGTTGTCGCTGGTCAGCAGGGCGGTGTCGGCGAGGCGGGCGGCGATGGCGCCCATCGGGCCGCGCTTGTGCGGGTCGCGGTCGCCACCGCAGCCGACCACGACGTGCAGCCGGCCCCTGGTGACCTCGCGCAGCGAGGCGAGGACGGCCTGGAGGGCGTCCGGCTTGTGCGCGTAGTCGACGACGGCGACGAACGGCTGTCCGGCGTCCACCCGCTCCAGCCGGCCCGGCACGCCGGGGACGGCGGCGACGCCGGCCACGGCCCGCTCCAGCGGCAGCCCGGCGGCGACCAGCACGGTGATCGCGGCGAGCGCGTTGGCGACGTTGAACGGGCCGGGCAGCGGGACGGAGGCCTCGGCCTCGGCGCCGTCCGGGCCCAGCACCCGGAAGGTCGAGCCGACCGGCCCGAGCCGGACGTCCAGGGCCCGCCAGTCGGCCTCGGCGGCGCCGGTGGCGGAGAAGGTGGTCACCGGGATCTTGGCCTCGGCGGCGAGCCGGCGGCCGTACTCGTCGTCCAGGTTGATCACACCGTGGCGGGACTTGCCGGGCTGGAAGAGCCTGGCCTTCGCCTGGAAGTAGTCCTCCATGTCCGGGTGGAAGTCGAGGTGCTCGGGGGTCAGGTTGTTGAACAGCGCGACGTCGTACGCGACCCCGTCGGTGCGGCCGAAGACCAGGGCGTGGCTGGAGACCTCCATGGTCACCGCGTCGGCACCGCGCTCGGCCATCACACCGAGGATCGCGTGCAGGTCGGTGGCCTCGGGGGTGGTGCGCTCGCTCTTGATCCGCTCCTCGCCGACCCGCATCTCGACGGTGCCGATCACGCCCGGGCTGCGCCCGGCGCCGCGCAGGCCGCCCTCGACCAGGTACGAGGTGGTGGTCTTGCCGTTGGTGCCGGTCAGCCCGATCATCAGCATCCGCTGGGAGGGGCGGCCGTAGACGATCGCGGCGAGCTCGCCCATGACGGCCCGCGGCCGGTCGACGACCAGCAGCGGCAGGCCGGTGGGGGCCGCCAGCTCGGCGCCGGCCGGGTCGGTGAGCACCGCCACGGCGCCGCACTCCGCGGCCCTGGCGGCGAAGGCCGCGCCGTGGTGGTTGGCGCCCGGGAAGGCCACGTACACGTCGCCCGGGCGGACCGCGCGGGAGTCGTGGGTGACGCCGCTGACGGCGCCGCCCTCGACGGGCGCCAGGCCCAGTGCGACGGCCAGCTCGGCGAGTGGCAGGGCGGTGGTCCCGGTCGGGCGGGGCGGACTCACGGTGGTTTGATCGGGTTTCGGCACGGCGGGAAGGCTATCCGTCGAAGGGCGTCCAGGGCCAAACCGGCCCTCCGCCGCGCCGTGCTCCGGCCCGGCCGGTTCGTTGTTCATCGCTCGCTCACGGCTTCCACTCGACGGGCAGGTTGGGCGCCGGGCTGCCGCTCGGCGGGACCTGCATGGTCTTCAGGGTGAACTCCATCACTTGCTTGAACACCGGGCCGCACAGCTGGCCGCCGAAGTGGCCGTTGACCGGGCCCTGGAGGGTGCAGGAGACGGTGTAGCGGGGGGCGTCGGCAGGGGCGAAGCCGATGAAGGAGGCGGTGTAGCCGTCGTAGCCCTTGCCGTCGGCGGCGCCCCGGTTGGCGGTGCCGGTCTTGCCCGCGACCCGGTAGCCGGGGATGGCCGCCTTGCCGCCGGTGCCCTGCTCGTCGTCGACGACCGACTCCAGCATCGAGGTGAGGGTCTTGGCCGTCTCCGGGCTGACCACCCTGGTCTGCTCCGCCGGCGCGCTCGGCGTGTACTTGCCGTTCGGGTCGCTGACGCCCTGGACGATGCTGGGCGCGACCCGCACCCCGCCGTTGGCGATGGTCGAGTAGACCGAGGTGGCCTGGAGCGCGTTCATCTGCATCGGGCCCTGGCCGAAGGAGATGTTGTACTTCTCCGAGGCGACCAGGTCCTCCGGCTTCTTGAGTTTTCCGGAGGTCTCCCCCGGGAAGCCCAGGCCGGTCGGCTGGGCCACGCCGAACTTGCGCATGTAGCCGTCCAGGACCTTGTTGGCCTCCAGCTGGTCGCCGCCGCCGAGGGTCTCGACGGCCTCGATGGTGCCGATGTTGGAGGACTTGGCCAGCACCCCGGCCAGGGTCAGGTACCAGGTGTCGTGGTCGACGTCGTCCTTGAACTGCTGCCCGGCCCGGACCAGCCGGTTGGGCACCGTCACCTTGGTGTCCCAGGTGGCCTTGCCGGAGTCCAGCACGGCGGCCATGCTCATCAGCTTGGCGGTGCTGCCCGGCTCGTACGCGTCGCCCAGGGCGGCGTTGCCCAGCTGCGCCTGCTTGGACAGGCTCAGGTCGTTCGGGTTGAAGCCGGGTGCGGTGGCCATCGCGATGACCTGACCGGTCTTCACGTCCTGGACCACCACGTAACCCTTCTCCGCGCCGGAGTTGGCCACCTGGTCGGTGATCGCCCGCTGGGCGGCCCACTGGATGTCCCGGTTGATGGTCAGCTTCACGTCGCTGCCCGGCACGGCCGGCTCCATCGAGCCCCCGGCGGTGGGCACCAGCCGCCCGCCCGACTGGGCGTAGCTGCTGTGGCCGTCCTTGCCGGCCAGCAGCTTCTGGTACTGGAGCTCCAGGCCGCCGGCGCCCTCGCCCTCGGCGTTGACGAAGCCGACCAGGTTGGCGGCCAGCCCGTCCGCCGGGTAGATCCGCTTCTGGGTCTCCCGGTTGAACACCCCGGCCAGCGGGTTGGCGCACTCGTTGTCCACCCTGGTGCGCCCGCCCTGGTCGGCGGGCTTGCCGAGCAGCTTCTTCTGGGCCTGGCAGGCCCGCGAGCCGGCCTGCTTCTCCAGGCCCGACTTGAGGTCGCTGATCTGCCTCTTGGCGGCCGGGGTCTGCTGGGCCGCGAGCCGCTTGTAGCGGCTCTTGGGGGTGTGCAGGTCGGCGGCGATCTTCTCCTTGGGCACGCCGAGGATCGGCGACAGCAGCGCGGCCGCCTGCTCCGGCGCGTCCGGGAGTCCGGTCGCCTCCGGGGTGAACATCGCCGGGTCGGCGGTGATGTCGTACGCGTCCACGGTGGCCGCCAGCGCGACCCCGTCGGAGGACGTTATGGAGCCGCGCTCGGCGGTGATCGGGATGTTCAGGTAGCGGTTGGTGTTGGCGTCGGCGGCCAGCGCGTCGGCGTCCACCAGCTGGAGCTGCACCAGGCGGCCCGCGAAGACGGAGAACACCAGCGACAGCACCACGGTGATCACCCGCAGCCGGCGCTTCGGCTCGGCCAGCTTGAGCGCCCTGGGGCGCAGCGGCGGACGGCTCTTCGGTCGCACCGCCGCCTGGCTGCGGGCCGGCGGCCGCCCCTCGGGGCGGCGCTGCTGCGGCGTCCGCGGGGTACGGCCGGCGGAGGCCGACTTGGCGGGCTGGGCCTTGGCCGACTGGCTGCGGGCGGGCTGCCCCTTGGTGGGCTGGCCCTTCGCGGGCTGACTGCGGCCGGAGGCGGACTGTGCGCGCGGCGCACTGCCCCGGGGCGCCGGACGGCGGCCGTTGCCGCCGCCGGAGGCGCCGGACCCGCCGGAGCGTGGCGTGGTCATCGGCCCGCACCCCCGCTCGGCTTCGCGGCCGCGGCGGACGGGACCGGGTTGAGCTGGATCACCGAGTCACCGGCGGACGCCGCCGGGGTCGGCACCGGCGACGGGGCGGCCGGCGACGGGGCACCGCCCTGCTGCGGCGCGGCCGGCGACGGCCCGGCTGCGGGCTGGGCCGCGCTGGGCTGGGCCTTGGTCGGCCACGGTTCGGCCGTGGAGCGCTTGACCGGCGGGCTGCCCTGGGCCGGACCCGGGGTGCCGATCACCTTGCCGCCGTTCGGGACGTCCAGGAAGGCCATCCCGCCGGCCGGGACCATGCCCAGCTCGGCGGCGCGCCTGGCCAGCGCGTCCGGGGCCGAGCTCTGGTCGATCTCGTGCTGGAGGCTCTGCTGCTCGTCGGTCGCCACGGTGGTCTGCTTCTGCAGTCGGGAGAGCTCGAAGGAGCCCTCGTTGAGCGCGGTGTTCAGTGCGAGCAGGCCGAGCAGCCCGGCCGCCAGCAGCACCACGACGAGCACCGCGAACGGTGTGCGCCCCCGGACCGGACGCTTGCCCGGCCGGACCGTGATCCGCGCCCTGCCCTGCCCGGGGAGTCCTCCCCGCCCCGCCCGGACCTCACCGGCCACCGGCCCCACTGCCTTCCTCCGCCCTTCGGACCCTGCCGGGCCGGTTCGTCAGCCCCGCTTGCTTCGGTCCCTGATCCTCTCCGCCACCCGCAGCCGTACGGGCGCGGCGCGCCGGTTCTCCTCGATCTCCTCCTCGGTGGCCAGCTCGGCACCGCGAGTGATCAGTTTGAGCCAGGGCTGGTGCTCCTCCGGGATGAACGGCAGGCCCGGCGGGGCGGTGCTGGTCGCGCCGGCGGCGAAGTACTGCTTCACCAGCCGGTCTTCCAGCGACTGGTAGGACATCACCACGATCCGGCCGCCGACCGCGAGGACGTCCAGCGCCCCGGGGATCGCCCGGTCCAGGACCTCCAGCTCGCCGTTGACCTCGATCCGCAGTGCCTGGAACGTCCGCTTGGCCGGGTTCCCGCCGGTCCGACGGGTCGCCGCCGGGATGGCGTTGCGCACCAACTCGACCAGACGCGCGCTGTTGGTGAACGGTTCCTTCTCCCGCTCCCGCAGGATCACCGAGGCGATCTTCCCGGCGAACCGCTCCTCGCCGTACACCTTGAGGATCCGGGCCAGGTCGCCGTGGCTGTAGGTGTTCAGCACCTCTGCCGCGCTGATCCCCCGGGTCTGGTCCATCCGCATGTCCAGCGGCGCGTCCTGCGCGTACGCGAAGCCGCGCTCCGCCTCGTCCAGCTGCATCGAGGAGACGCCGAGGTCGAACAGGACGCCGTCCACCTTCTCGATGCCCAGGCGCTCCAGCACCTCGGGGATCTCGTCGTAGACGGCGTGCACCAGGGTGGCCCGGTCGCCGAACGGGGCCAGCCGTTCGCCGGAGAGCTTCAGCGCCTGCGGGTCGCGGTCCACCGCGATCAGCCGCACCTCCGGGAACTGGGTCAGCAGCGCCTCGCTGTGCCCGCCGAGACCGAGGGTGGCGTCCACCACGACGGCTCCGGGGCGCGAGATCGCGGGGGCCAGCGCGTCCATGCACCGCTGGAGCATCACCGGAACGTGCTTGGGGCCCGGTTCGTTGGTGGTCATGCGCGGTGGCGCCCTTCCTCGGTGCGGAGCAGCCCGACGTCCGGGAGCTGCGACCATTCTCGCCCACCGCGCCCCGGCACGACGAAGCGGCCCGTGGTCCCCGCCCGCTCAAGGGGAAGGTCGTGACCGCCCGGCACCGGGGAAGGTGCGCCAGGTGGGCACGGAGCGGGTGGAGGCCACGGACCGCGTCGACCGGGCCGCACCGGCCGGGAAGGCCCCGTTGACGGGCCCCGGCGGGTGTGCTCCACTGCGCCGCAAACTCTATCGCGCGGGCCCTGCCCGTCAATGGTCCGCTCCGGCGCACCACCCGGGCGGCGGTACGGATCACCGCAGGTCGCGGCCGTCGGGGCGGCCCATCGGCGGCACGGATCGGGGGCCTTCGGCGGCGGGCGCGCGCCCCCTCCCCACCACGCGTGCGGGCCACTCCGGGACCAGCCCGGACAAACCTTCCCGTTGTGGCTATGCACTCGATCACAGCGCCCTGTTCTGTAGCTCCTCGCCCCACCGCGCGGGCCCGATCGGCACTAACGTCGCCACCATGACAGTGACACCCGACCGGCCCTCGCCGAACGCCGCTGCCGCCCCTGCCAGACCCACCGTCATCGACCGCTTCGTCACGGCCAACCGCACCTATGCGGTGACCTTCCAGGACGGCGGCATGGACGCCCGCCCGGTGCAGAAGATCGCCGTGGTGGCCTGCATGGACGCCCGCCTGGACCTGTTCGCGGCGCTCGGCCTCGAACTCGGCGACGCGCACGTCATCCGCAACGCCGGCGGCGTCGTCACCGACGACACCATCCGGTCCCTGACCATCAGCCAGCGCGCCCTCGGCACCCGCTCGATCGCGCTGATCCACCACACCGGCTGCGGCCTGCTCGGGCTCACCGAGGACTTCCGCCGCGAGCTGGAGCTGGAGGTCGGCCAGCGCCCGCAGTGGGCGGTGGAGGCCTTCGTCGACCTGGACGGCGATGTCCGCCAGTCCATGCAGCGCGTCCGCACCTCTCCGTTCCTGCTGCACACCGACGACGTCCGCGGCTTCGTCTTCGACGTCCACACCGGACTGCTGCGCGAGATCGACTGAGCGACCGACCCGGCCCCGCCGAGCCGTCGGGTCCCGAGTGCCCGGAGGCGAGCCGGCGCGTCCCGGCCGTCCGGGCACTCGGGTACCGCCGAATGGTGACTTCCGGCCATCGCGCGGGGGAGAATGCGCCTGCCGGTCGGACCCCGAACCACCTGGGGCGGCCAGGCCGCGGGCCGCCTTCCCGGCGCCGGATCCTCCTTCGGAACCGCCCCCGGGACGGCCGCGTCAAGCATGGGGTGGGGCCCGGCCTCGGGACGGGGCGGGCACAGGGTGCCAGGGAGCGTAAACGGGTGACGAGCTACAACGACCAGGCCGGACTCGGCAGTCCTGCGGGGGGCGGGCAGCAGAGGGCGAACGGCTACCAGCAGGTCGGGCTTCCCGAGCTCGCCGCGGTCGTCGACCGTGTCCGCGCCAACATCGAGAGCGTGATCGAGGGCAAGCCGGAGGCCGTCCGGATCGCCCTGACCGTCCTGCTCGCCGAGGGCCACCTGCTGCTGGAGGACGTGCCCGGCGTCGGCAAGACCATGCTGGCCAAGGCGCTCGCGCGCTCGCTCGACTGCACCGTGCGCCGCATCCAGTTCACGCCCGACCTGCTGCCCTCGGACGTCACCGGCACCAACATCTACGACCAGCAGCGGCACGACTTCGAGTTCCGCCCGGGCGCGATCTTCGCCCAGATCGTGGTCGGCGACGAGATCAACCGCGCCTCGCCCAAGACCCAGTCCGCGCTGCTGGAGTCGATGGAGGAGCGCCAGGTCACCATCGACGGCACCAGCTACGAGCTGCCCTCGCCGTTCATGGTCGTGGCCACCCAGAACCCGGTCGAGATGGAGGGCACCTACGCGCTGCCGGAGGCCCAGCGCGACCGCTTCATGGCCCGGATCTCGATCGGCTACCCCAGCCCCGAGGCCGAGCTCGCGATGCTGGACGTGCACGCCGGCGCCAGTCCCCTGGAGGACCTCCAGCCGGTCGCGCACGCCTCCGACATCCTCAAGCTGATCGACCTGGTCCGCGGCGTGCACATCGCCGACCCGGTCCGCCGCTACGCCGTCGACCTGGTCGGCGCCACCCGCACCAGCCCCGAGCTGCGCCTGGGCGCCTCGCCGCGCGCGACCCTGCACCTGGTCCGGGCCGCCCGCGCCGCCGCCGCGCTGGACGGGCGCGACTACGTCACCCCGGACGACATCCAGCGCCTCGCCGTCCCGGTCCTGGCGCACCGTCTGATGGCGACCGCCGAGAGCCAGCTCAGCCGCCGCACCTCCGAGCAGATCGTGGCCGACCTGGTCGCCCGGCTGCCGCTGCCGCGCCCGCAGGGCGGCCCGGCCGTCCGGAGGGGCTGAGGTGACCCAGTCCGACTCCGCATCAGGACTGCGGGCCGGGTTCCGCGGTCTCACCACCCGGGGGCGTTCCTTCCTCGCCGCCGGGGTCACCGCGGTGGTCTGTTCCTACCTGCTCGACCAGGACGCCCTGCGGCGCGTCGGCGTCCTGCTCGCCGCGCTGCCGCTGGTCGCCGTCGTGGTGGTCGCCAACACCCGCTACCGGGTGGCCAGCGGACGCCGGCTCAGCCCGCGCCGGGCGATCGCCGGCCAGGAGGCCCGGGTCCACCTGCGGGTCGACAACGTCTCCCGGGTGCCCACCGGGGTGCTGCTGCTGGAGGACAAGGTCCCGTACGTGCTCGGGCCGCGCCCGCGGTTCGTGCTGGACCGGGTCGAGCCGCGCGGCAACCGCGAGGTCTCCTACCGGGTCCGCTCCGACCTGCGCGGCCGCTACCCGCTCGGGCCGCTCCAGCTGCGGCTGTCCGACCCGTTCGGGATGTGCGAGGTGACCCGCGCCTTCACGGCCTCCGACGTCCTCACCGTCGTCCCCCAGGTCCAGGCGCTGCCCTCCGTACGGCTCAGCGGCGAGTGGATCGGCCAGGGCGAGAGCCACAGCCACACCCTGGCGCTGGCCGGCGACGACGACGTGATCCTGCGCGAGTACCGCCCCGGCGACGACCTGCGCCGGGTGCACTGGCGCTCCACCGCCCGGTACGGCGAGCTGATGATGCGCCGCGAGGAGCAACCGCAGCAGGCCCGGGCCACCATCGTGCTGGACACCCGGGAGATCGCCCACCGGGGCAGCGGCCCCGCCTCCTCCTTCGAGTGGGCGGTCAGCTGCGCCGCCTCCGTCGCCGTGCACCTGCTGGAGCGTGGCTACCGGACCCGGATGCTCACCGACACCGGTCAGTCCGTACCCGGCCCGGGCGCGGGCGGCAACCAGAGCAGCGCCGAGACCTCCGGACTGATCCTGGACGCCCTCGCCGTCGCCGACCTGTCCGACGGAGGCACCCTCTCCCGCGCCGAGGACCCGCTGCGCACCGGCGGCGAGGGCCTGCTGGTCGCCGTTCTCGGTGAGCTGGACGACACCCAGGCCACCCGGCTGGGCCGGCTGCGCAGCCGCACCGGCGGGGCGATCGCCTTCCTGCTGGACACCGGCACCTGGGCCGGCCTGCGGATGCTCGCCCCGGACACCGGCGGCGACGAGTTCCAGGCCCGGGTCCGGCAGCTGCGCGAGGCCGGCTGGACGGTGATCCCGGTACGCGCCGGGGACTCCGTACCGGACCTGTGGCGGGCCGCCGACGGCAGCAGGACGACCGCCCCCTACCGAGAAGAGGCCGGCGCGTGACCACCCGGGCCAAACTGACCGTGTACTCGGCGCTGGCCACCGCCCTGGCCTCGCTGTGCCTGATGCCGCTGCTCACCGCCAGCAGCTGGCTCACCCACGCCCTCCTGGTGATCGCCGTGATCGCCGCGGTCGGCGCGGGCCTGCGCCGCTCCCCGGTGTACCGCTGGACGGTGCCGGTCGGGCAGTTGCTGGTGCTGCTCCTGCTGATGCTGCTGGGCTTCGCCGGCGCCGGCGGGGTGCTGCCCGGGCCGTCCACGATGCGGGTCCTGGACCAGGTCTTCTCCTCCGGTCTGGACGACATACAGCAGTACGCCATCCCGGCGCCGCCCACCGCCGGGCTGCGGCTGATCCTGGTCTCGGCGGTCGGTCTGATCGCCGTCGCGGTGGACACCGTCGCGGTGACCTACCGGCGCTCGGCGCTGGCCGGGCTGCCGCTGCTGGCGCTGTACTCGGTCGGCAACGGCCTGGCCGAGGAGCACGGCAGCTGGGTCTGGTTCGCCGTCGCCGCGGCCGGCTACCTGCTGCTGCTCTTCGCCGAGGGCCAGGACCGGGTCTCCCGCTGGGGCCGCGTGTTCTACGGCGGCGCCCGCGGCTCCGTGGAGTCCGGCCGGGTCAACCCGGGCGGGCGGCAGGTCGGCGTGCTGGCCCTGGCCGTGGCACTGCTGCTGCCGGTGGTCCTGCCGAACTGGAGCTTCGGGCTGCTGCACTCCGGCTCCGGCGGATCGAACGGCAAGGGCGCCGGCGGGAGCCTGTCGACCAGTCTCGACCCGCTGGTCAGCCTGGAGGCCGCGATCTCCAAGCCCACCGACGCGGAGCTGCTCACCTACTCCCTGGACAGTCCGCTGGCCGACCAGATCTACCTGCGGACCGGCTCGCTCGACCAGTTCGACGGCACCAACTGGAAGCTCGGCAGCACCACGGTCAACGACCTCCCGACGACGCTGCCCTCGCCCGAGGGCCTGCGCAACGCCCAGGTCCCCCGGATCGAGGGCGATTTCGAGGTCAGCGACCGGCTGGAGGGGAGCTGGCTGCCGATGCCCTACCCGGCCGCGTCCGTCCAGGTCCCCAACCGCGGCGACTGGAAACTCGACCCGCTGACCCGCACCGTCCTGCCGGCCAACGACAAGGCGATCCGCGGCCTGCGCTACCACGTCAGCTCCCTGGACCTGCGGCCCACCGCCAACGAGCTGCGCCTCGCGCCCGCCGCGCCGCAGGACATCAGGGAGCACTACACCGCCGTCCCGTCCGACCTGCCGTCGGTGGTCGCCGAGCAGGCCAAGGCCGTCACCGCCGGCGCGCAGAACGACTACGACCGGGCGACGGCGCTGGTCAACTGGTTCACCGGGCCGGGCTTCAAGTACGACACCACGGTCAACGGCGGCACCGGCAGCAACGCCATCGCCGTCTTCCTGCGCGACCGCCGGGGCTTCTGCGTGCACTTCGCCTCCACCATGGCGGCGATGGCCCGGGTGCTGAAGATCCCGGCCCGGGTGGCCGTGGGCTTCACCCCCGGCGACAGCAAGGGCGGCAACGTCTACTCGGTGACCGGCCGGATGTACCACGCCTGGCCCGAGCTGTACTTCGCGGGCTACGGCTGGCTGCGCTTCGAGCCGACCCCGAGCCGCGGAGTCCCGACCCGCTACACCGAGGCGTCCAGCGCACCGACCACCGCGCCGACCCAGCAGGCCACCGCCGCCCCGCAGACCGCCCCGGCCGCCCCGGCGCCGACCTCCGGCTCGGACTGCACCGCCAAGCAGCGCCAGCTGGGCGAGTGCGGCACCGACGGCAAGGCCGTCACCAAGGCCGCCGACGAGTCCTGGCTGCTCTCCGGCCAGGTGCTCGGCACCCTGGCCGCGGTGCTCGCGCTGATCGCACTGCTGCTCGCCCCGATGATCTGGCGCGCCGCTGTGCGCCGCCGCAGGCTGGGCGGCGGCGGACGGCGCGGGCCCGGCGGGAGCGCGCCGGCGGAGCTGACCGACGCCCAGGTGCTGGCCGCCTGGGACGAGCTGATCGACTCCGCCTGGGACCTCGGAATTCCCCCGGACGAGTCACGCACCCCGCGTTCGGCGGCCCGCCGGATCACCGAGAAGGCTCAGCTGGACGCCGACTCGGCGGCGGCCACCGGCCGGCTGGCGCTGGCCACCGAGCGGGTGCTCTATGCCCCGCCCGGGCAGCTCACCGCGGAGCCGCTGGCCGCCGACGTCCACACCGTCCGGCGCGGGCTGCTGGCGAGCGCCGGCCGGGCCGGGCGGACCAGGGCGCTGCTGCTGCCGCCGTCCTCGGCCCAGCTGTGGTGGCGGATCTCCGACACGGTGCGGGCGGCCCGGGCGGTGGTCGGCACCGGGCTCGGCCGCGTGGTCGAGACGGTCTCCGCGCCGGTGCGGCGGGTCCTCGGCCGGCGCAAGCGGTCCACACCGGAATCCTGATCCGGACACGAGCCGGGGC
>NZ_JBHVFE010000082.1:0-24856 GCF_042801945.1 Kitasatospora sp. NPDC057542 | reverse complement strand
AGACCCTCCTGCGCCGTAGGCGACAGCCGCCGCATGTCCCCGACCTCGATCACACCGTGTCAACGAGCAGGCAACCAAGCCGTTTCGGCTCAATAACGCCGGGGCGCGAGGAGAAAGTGAAGGCTCGATCGCAGCAGCGGAGGAACCCTACGACACACTCGTCAGGCCTAAGAGCGACGGTACAGCGATGGAACTCGGGAACCCTCTACGAGAGGGAGGGGTTCCTGGGCTGAGCATCACCGCCGACGACATCTCTCCCGGCTCGTAGGAAAGGAGTTGGGCCTGTCCACGGCGATGCCCCGGCCGAAGGGGAGGCCGGGGCATCGCGGGATCGGGCGACCCCAGGGGGGAGAGGGCTGCCCGACGTGATCCACAGTAGGTGCACGGGCCGCGAATGGGCACAGCCCCAAAACGGTTACTGACGAGGGAGGTTCACGGCGCCGCCGGGGTGAAGCCCGGGTCGTCGGTCAGGTCGTACCACGGGTCGACGGTATCCCCGCCGATCACCTTCAGCTCCAGCGGCAGGGTCGACTCCGCGTCGTTGGGGAACTTCTGGTTCACCGAGGCGACCTGCTCACACAGCGGCACGATCCGCCGGTAGTGCTTCGCGCCGTCGATCAGCTCGACCACCGCCGCGAACTGCTTGCGCCCGCCCACCTTCGGCGGGTTGAACCGGTAGAAGGTCTTGCCGCCCTGGGTGACGGTCGTGACCTCGCCGCCGCCGTACACCGCGACGATGTTGCCCGCGTTCCACTCCTGGAGCTCGACCTTGACGGTCGCGGCGTCCTCGGTCTGGATGGTGCGGGCCGCGTACCGCAGCTGATGGCTTCGCAGCTCCTCAAACTTCGGTTCGGTGTTCCACTCCAGGCTGCCCGGCTTGAACAGGCCGGCCTCCTTCCACCCGGACGGCATCGCCGCCACCGGGTCCGTGGGCGCGACCGTACCCGGCGCCGCCAGGTACAGACGGGCCATCTGCGCAACGAACATGCTCTCCGCGGGCACGACCGGCCTCCTCAACACGGACCGCCAGAAACGAGCCGGACCGTAGGCCGCGCCGGGCAGTAGCGTCGCGCCGTCACCGCGCGTGGGGCTGTCGCACAACTCGCGCAATTTCCCCCATCACTCGGTCGGCGGGTGCGCGGTGACGGCGACCACGGCGACGTACCGGGCCTGGCCGGTCGGCTCCGGCAACCACCCGCCAGCCGACAGCGCCCGCACTGCTGTGACCACCGGCCGCCCCGGCACGGCGGCCTGCTCGGCCAGCTCGTGCAGGGCCTTGATCGCGGTGGCGAACGCCCGGCGCAGCAGAGGACGGGGCGTCGACCGGTCCAGGTCGCCGAGCGCCTCGACCTGGAGGTGGAAGGTGGCGGTCCAGCGCCAGCCCGGGGCGGAGCCCCCAGGAACCTGGGTGATGCGGATGCGGGGGTAGGGCGGGGTGTTGCGGGCCCCGACCCGGCCGGGCCCGCCGAGCGCCCTCGTCAGCTCGGCGTGCCCGGACAGCCAGGCGACAGCCAGCTCCTCGGGGTCGAGGATGGCCAGGTCACCCACTCGCCAGCCCTGCCGCCTTGTTCGCCGCCGGCTTGGCTACGGCCGGCTTGCTCTGCGCCGGCACGAGGGCCTTGGCGACCGCGGCCGAATCGGCGGGGTCCACGTCGGCGACGTACCCGGCGCCGATCAGCTGCTGCGCCTCGTAGTGCGGGACCTCAATCTCGTCACCGGGCAGCAGCTGCTCGCCGCCCCGGCTGAGGTGATGGGCGAGGACGATCCGGACGCTGTCGGGCTGGGCCATGGCGGTTCCTTCGTGCGGGAGTGGGTGACCGGCGAAGGAAAGCAGGGCGCGACCGCTACCGTCCGCCCCGCCACACCGGACCTTGCGCTGGCCCAGGTCCGGCGCGGCGGATCAGCGGTGCCGGGCGGCGACCTGGGAGGCGGCACCGCTCATGAAGTGCGTGCCGTCGCCGTGCGCGAACTCCGCCTCGGCGGCACGCGGGAAGTCGCAGACGACTTCCGCCCGAGTACGCGTGCCGTCGATGGCGGCCTTGCCCGCCGAGATCGTCGCGGCGACCGCTTCCGGATCATCGGTGACCGTGCACCGGCACCCCGCGGTCTCCTCCACCGGGCCGTCGGGGTCGCGGGGTCCGGAGAGGGTGGTGTTCCCCACCGAGAACGGCAACGGCGCCGGTACGGTCTGGCCGTCGGCGGCCTGGTGGCTGGGGCGCGCGCGACCGTCTTCCTGGGTGTGCCAGGTCTTGGCCGCCGGGGCTCGCCGCCGGGCCTCCTCCTCGACTTCCCAGGCCAGGCGCTGGGTGTGTCGCATCATCAGCGGGGCGAGGCGGCGGGCGATGTCGGAGGGCAGTTCGAGGTGCGCCATCACGGGTGTCCTTCCGGCCGGGTGCCGTCCAGGACGCGGGCGCGTCCCTTGATCCGTACGTAGGCCAGCGCCGGGTCGTCGGTGTTCGCCAACTGGTCGGCGACAAGGACGGTCCACTCGGCTCCAGTGGACGGCTCCACCACGACGTCACCGACCAGCAGGGTGCCGGCCTGCGCGTCCAGGGCCAGGTGCCACGTGCCGTCGGGCTGCGGCACGGCACGGCCTGGCCACGGTCCCCGCAGCGGGCCGAGCGGCCCGGTCACCTCCGCGCCGTGCGCGTCCAGGACGGGCACGCCGCGCGTACGAACACCGAGCTGCCGGTCGGCCAGCAGGACCGCCATCACAGCCCACCCGAGCCGAAGCGTCCGGGGATCGTGAGCCCGGGCGGGTTCGGCCTCGTCGGGGCCTGGTAGACCCGGCGGCCGCGCAGCCTCCACCGGTCGGTCGTGGCGAGGTCCGGCGGCGCGAGCACCACCGGCGGCTCGGCCGCGGTGTCGTAGGTGACCGACTGGCCCTCCACGGAGGCGGAGGCGACGCGGCGCTGGCGCGCGGGCGCGTCCGCCAGCAGCGGGTGGTGGCACGCCGTCGCGCGGACCCACAGGCGCAGCGGGGCGGTCTGCGGGTCGGCGCGGGCGTCGATGCCGGCGGTGTAGGTGACGGTGTACGTCGGCGTGCCGAAGGGGGCCGATGTCGTGCCCGTGTCCAGGACGGCGGAGATGACCGCGATGAGGGGGCCGTGGCTGAGCACCCAGCCGTCCGCCCCGGCGCGGACGCCGCTCTCGGCGTACTGCGCGGGCAGCAGCGGCCGTCCGAGGTGCGCGGTCAGGGTGTCCTGGGCGTCCTCGACGGCGATCTCGATGCGCTGCCGTACCGGGTCGCCGAGGGGGGTGGGGTAGCCGAGGCGGCGGGCGACGTCCTCAGCTGTCACGATCAGCTCCACCGTCGTCCTCCTCGTGCTGCTGGGTGGCGAGGAGGGACGGTAGGTGGCGGCCGGGGGTCTTGTCGCTCCGGGCCGCCACTGCCGTTGTCCGGCTACTGGTCGGTGAGGGCCGTCTGCGGGCCGCCAGTGGCCGGGGGCGCTACTGGAAGAGGGGGCTTCGGCACGTCGCACCGGGGCACGCCCGGCACGTTGATGATGCCGAGGACCGCTGCGATCAGGAGGGCGTGATGGCTGTTCTTGGCGCAGAGATCAGCGCGTGCGGTGAGCAGGAGGTACTGGGCCTGGGCATAGCGGAGCCCAAGTTTCGCAGCGGCTTTCTCCTGGCTCAAGTTGCAGGCGAGGAGGGTCAGCAGGGCGGCGGTGTGGGCGGAGAGAGACACCTCGCCCCAGGCAAGCTCGCTGGGTACGACCTGCTCAGGCCGCACATAGCCGCGTGCGAGCACGGCGAACATGGTCTGGAGCCGGCTCTTCATCCGCAAACCGGTGCTGATCCGGTGGTAGACGTGGTTCACCTGCTTCGCGTTGGTGCCGTCCAGTTCGCCGAGTTCCTCGTACGACATGCCGTTCATGTAGCCCGTCAGAAGCTTCACCTCGTGGCTGGTCAGTTCCGGTCGCGGTCCCGAGGCCACGTCGAGAGCTTCGAGCAGGTTTCCGCCCCACTCCAGCGCGGCCTTGGTGTCGTCGCCTCCCTCGAACGGTCGGCGTGGAGTCCGCTTCTTCACCCGCGGTGCCTCGGCCTGGAGCAGCGCATGCGTTGCCCTCGCACGGCGCAGCCGCTGTATCCGCGGGCCCTGGACCTGGCCGGGACGGTGACGCAGAACGCTCCTCATCGCTCGGCCACCAGATTGCTTCGCAGGGCCGGGGCGCGGCCCACCTGCGTCTGTCCCGCCAGCCTGGCGCTCGTTCACGAGTTGGTCACCGCCCTGATGCGGCGCTGGAGGCGGTCGGTGTCGTGGGTGCTGGCGAGTTCGGTGTACTGGGCGAGGCTGGTTGAGTACCAGTCCATGGCGGCGTGGTGTTGGTCGGCGCGCAGGGCGGCTTGGCCCAGGAACTCCATGGTGTGCGCGGTCCAGTGGGGCGCGCGGAGGGAGCGGAACTGCTCCAGGGCCTTTACGAGGGCGCTGGCGGCCAGATCGTGGGCGCCCGCCAGCGAGTGGGCCTCACCGAGGTAGGCCAGTGCTCGTGAGATGTTGAGCGGGTCCGGGTCGGTCAGGCCGGAGAGCAGCGTGCAGGCCTCTTGGAGGACCGGCACGCCGGCGGCAGGGTTGCCCTGCCGGGCGTGCGCCGACCCCACGAGGATCAAAGCGAGGGCCTGACCGCGCGCGTGGCCGAGCCGTTCGTAGCGGGTGGCGGCGGCGGTCAGCTGCGGCATGGCCTCCACGTAGCGGGCATCGGCGTGCAGGCACGCTCCGATGCCGCTGCTGCACTGGGCGATTCCCTCGAGATCGCCTTCCGCGAGGGTACGCGCGCGCTGGAGGCAGGAGGTCGCCTCGTCGTACTCACGGTTGTCGCGCAGGCCACCGGCGAGCGCAACCAGCATCTCGCGGATGGCCACGGTGTCGCCCCAGCGCTCGGCGGCGGCCAGTCCCCGGCGGTAGCTGGGAATCCACAGCTCGTGGCGTGTGTAGAGGAACAGCGGCCATGCCGCGTGAGTCACGCAGGTCGCGGCCTGATAGTCGCCGTACTTGGTGGCGGCGGTGATCGCCGGGAGCAGCGCGCCGGCCATCGATTCCAGCCAGGCGAGCGCCACGTGACCGACGGCGAACCGGACGGGCTCGGCGGGATCAGGCCGGCTGGCGTGCCCCAGCACGCGGTGATGGGGGGTGAGGACCCGAGCGGCGTTGTAGGCGGTGGTGGTCAGGAAGCCCAAGTACCGCTGGAGGACGGCCGTACGGGCGCCGGGCTCGTCAGCGAGAGCCAGCGCCCGGTCGGCCACCTCCGGGCGAATCGTGTACACCGGGCCGCGGGCGGCGACGTCTCCGGCGTGCTCCAGCAGGTTCTTGGCCGTGAGTCCCCCGAGCCATTTCCTGGTGTGGCTGGTGGGAGTGCCGGTGGAAGCGGCGACGGCGTAGACGTCCAGATCCGGCGACGGAAGGTCGGCGATCTGGGCGAGCAGGCGTCGTTCTTCCGGGGACAGTCGGTCGATGGTGTCGGTGATCGTCATGAGCAGTGTTCCTCGTAGGGATGGGATCGGCCGGCGCTGGGGCCGGGCTGGTCTCGGGCGGCAGGCCGCCTCAGAGGTCGTCGAGGCGGGCTGCCGCTCGGAGTTCGGCGGCGACGCACTGCTCGCCGATCGTGCGGCGCAGCAGGGCGAGGACCTGCCTTGAGGCGGTCGGCGCCCGTGGAGGTGGCGTACGCCGCGGGCGGTGAGGGTAGGAGGCGCTGCGCCGCTACCCCTCTGCCACCGCCAGCACCAGTTCACCGTCGACGACGGTGGCCGTGCTCGCGGTGACGATGGCCAGGGCCGCCCGGATCAGACCGTCGTGCGACAGGCCCTGCGGGTAGTTGCCGAGCTGGGTTCCCTCGGTGGGGTCGTACTGCTCGGCGAGGAGGCCGAGGTCGCTTCGCACTGCCAGCAGCCGGTCGAACAGATCCCGGGCGTCGGTGTTCCTGCCGATCAGGGCGAGGGCTTCGGCCATCCAGAACGCGGTGGCGAGGAAGGCGCCTTCGTGGCCGGACAGCCCGTCCACGTTGTCGGCCGCATCGGCTCGGGTCGGGTAGCGCTGGAGCATGCCGCCGCCGGCGGCGAGTTCGCGTTCGATCGCTTCGACGGTGCCGATCACCCGCTTGTCGTCCGGCGGCAGGAATCCGACGCGGACGATGTGCAGGAGGGAGGCGTCCAGGTCGTGGCCGTCGAGGTACTGGGTGAAGGTGTTGCGCCCCTGGTCGTAGCCCCGGGCGCACACCTCGGCGTGGATGGTCTCGGCGGTCGCCGCCAGCCGCAGCAGGGTCTCCTGGTCGGCGGCGCCATGGCGTCCCAGCACGCGCACGGCGCGGTCGAGGGCCACCCAGGCCCACACCAGGGAGGAGACGTACCGGCGCGGGGTGCCCCTGCTCTCCCACATCCCGTCGTCGGGTTGCTCCCACAGTTCCTCGGCCTTGAGCGCGAGGCCGAGGAGCAAGTGGTCGGCGTCCGGGCAGGGCGAGATGCCTGCGTCGTCCATCTGGGCGAGCAGGTCGGCGAGTTCGCCGTAGACGTCCAGCTGGTGCTGGCCAGCGGCGGCGTTGCCGACCCGGACCGGCGTGGAGCTGCGGTAGCCCCGCAGGTGCGGCAAGTCCTCTTCGGCTGGCACCGGGCCGCCGCCGAGGCCGTACAGGGGCTTGAGGTCGTCCGGGTCGACGTGGGCGGTCAGCCAGTTCCGGTAAGCGGTGGGCTCCTCGATGAATCCCAGCACCAGGAGGGACTGCATCATCCACGCGGTGTCGCGAGGCCAGGTGTAGCGGTAGTCCCAGTTGCGCACGCCGCCGATGGGTGCGGGCAGCGAGGTGGTCGGGGCCGCGACCGCGGCGCCGCCGAGGTCGCACAGGCCCTTGAGGGTGAGCGCCGAGCGGAGTACGGCGTCCCGGTGGGGGCCGTCGTAGGTGCAGGCGGATGCCCACCGCGTCCAGTACCGCTTGGTCTCCTCCAGCGCGGTGGTGCCCGTCAGCGGGGCGGGTGCCGGGCTGCCGGTGCGTGTCCACGTCAGCGCGAAGACCAGGCTCTGTCCGGCCTTGAGCGGCATGTCGCAGGAGGCGCTGCCGCCGAGGTTGACGCTGTGACGGGGCGCGTCCAGCCAGTAGGTGTCGCTGCCGGCCGTCACGCGCAGCCGGGGTGTGCCGTGGCCGACGTATTGCAGGCTGGGGGTGAGTGAGCCGTAGTCGGGGCGGGGCCGGAACTCGGAGGCCAGGCGGACCATGCCGCTGCGGCAGGTGGCAATGCGGACGACCACCGGTGGCGCGTACCCGGTGGCGTCCGGGGCGGGCAGGACGTCGGTCACCTCCAGCACGCCGCTTTCGGTGTCCCAGGCGTGTTCGACGGCGAGGGTGTCGCCGACGTAGCGGCGCCGGCTCTCGGGCGGCGCGTTGGTGTACGTGGCCGGGCCGAGGCGCCAGGAGCCGTTCGAGGGGGTGCCGAGGAGGCTCGCGAAGACGGCAGAGGATTCGAAGCCAGGCAGACACAGCCAGGTCATCGTGCCGTCGGGCCGGGTGAGCGCTGCGGCGCGCGAGTTGCCGAGGAAGGCGTGCTCCTCGATCAACGGATCGGGCACGGTTGAACTCCTAAGGTGAGGTGGCCAGTTGGTAGGGTTGCGGCCCTAACCCGGACGGCCGCCATGGGTGGTGCGGGAGGTGCGAACGCGCGTGAGCGCGGTGTCTTCGCCGGGGCGCGGCCACGGCGATCCGCAGCAGGCCTCTTGCGGGCCTGCCAGCGTGCGTGGTGCATCCGGTCACGGACCAGGGACGGCTTCTTGTCCAGGGCGACCGGTGGGCAAGGATTCGGCGCCGACCAGCCGCAGCACCGGGAGACGTCCCCGGCCGCGCTGGTCGCGGGTCAGGTGGAACAGCGTCCAGCCATTCCAGATCCCGGCGCGCGCCGTCAGGCCGCCGTGGCTGGTCTCGATGCCCCAGACCATCTCGCCGGGCGTGGCCAGGAGAACGGGCCGCGGCTTCGCGGCGTCGGGCAGCTCGCAGCGCACCAACTTCTCCGGCGTCGGGCCGCCGGGTGCGTGGACCTCGGCGCGCAGGCCGTCTTCGTACAGGGCGGTGGTGGAGGTGTAGCAGCGGGGCGTGCCGGTACCGATCGTCGCGGAGACCGTGGGCGTGCCGGGGTATCCGATGAGCAGGAGCACCGGGATGCCGGTGCGGGCCACAACGGCGGCGGCCTGGTTGCCCGGTGTCTGCGTAGTGTGGGCGGTCATCCTGCGGCCTTCATGACGGCCGCGTTGCCGAGGTTCCAGTGCCAGGGGAAGCCCGGCAGCGGGTCGGCGAGGAGGGTGGTGAGCCGCAGGTCGGCTTCGTGCTGCCAGTGGGGTTCGTCGCGTGCGTAGCTGGCGGCGGCCAGCCACGCGCTCACCGCGAACGCGGGGGTGAGCGCCTCACGGTAGGTGCGGCCGTCGGCGTGGCCGGTCACGTCGAGGCCGTAGGCGGCGGCGAACTCCTCGAATTCGGCGGGGTCGGCGCCTAACGCATCCCGGCGCCAGCCGTACGCGGCCAGGTCCCCCAGGACCGGCCCGACCGACATGCGCTCGAAGTCAATCAGGTGGGCGACACCGTCGGCGGTGACGATGCAGTTTCCCTGGCCGACGTCGCCGTGCAGCGGGGCCATCGGGCCCGGCCATGCGGTGGCCTGCCAGGCCTCGCGGGCCGCGTGGAGGAGCCGGTGCAGGCGTTGGCGGTCTCGGGCCGATCCGGCCGGGAAGAGTCCGTCGATGCCCAGGAACAGGCGGGAGAACGGGTCGATGGCCGGCAGGCGCAGGCGCGGCCCGATGGGCACCGGCAGTGCGTGAAGCCGACGCAGCAGGAGCGCGACCTGGTGCGGCGTGGCCGGGATGGTGCTCGGGCCGAGGTCTTCGGTGAACAAGACGTAGACGGTCTCATGCCCGGTGTCGTGGCGGAACGGGTAGCGTTCCTGGCCCACCGGCCGGGCGGCCGGTATGCCGTGGCTCATCATGTACCGCGCGGCCTGCGTCTCCCGGTAGGCCTCCGTGAAGGTGGCGCCGCTGCGGGCCTTGGCGATGACCTTGCTGCCGGGCAGGCGCCAGGTGTGGTTCCGGCCTGGCTGAAGCAGCTGCGCACCGGTGGAGTCCAGGTGGTGCTTCCTGGCGGCCGCGCGGACGGCTGCCAGGCTGTCTTCTGGTGTCAACGTTCGTCCCGGGTTCGGTCGTTCGCCGCAGATCAGCGGGCGGCGAGGGTCTTCTTCGAGGTGGTGGACGCGGCCTTGGGGTGGTACGGGGCGCAGGAGGGGCAGTCGGGGTTGCGGGGGTAAGTGATGGCGCGGGGCGTCTGGTCGGCGGGGGCGATGAGGCTGTGCCGCTGGATGGTGCCTGCCGGGTTGGTGCTACGGGTGCCGGTGAGGTGGGTGAGGGCGGCGTGGGCGGCGTAGGTGCCGGCGAGCAGTGCGCTGGTGGAGATGACGGGGTTGCCCAGGGGCCGGGGCAGGGCAGCGGCGAGGACGTCGCCGTGGGTGCCGGGCAGGCCGTAGGCGGTGGCGTCGAAGTGGCGCAGGCATTCCCAGCAGGGGCCGTCGCCGACGCCCGGCGTGTAGAGAGCGGTGCTGATCAGCGGGCCGTGGTAGCCGGGGTCGATCCACGCGCAGGAGGTGGTCAGGGCGGCGCGGTTGGCGGTCAGGCGCAGGTCGTCGGGTTCGTCGGCGGCGAGGATGAGCAGGTCGCACCGGCGCATCAGGCGCGCGAACTGCGCCTGGAAGGTGACCTGTTCGGGGTACAGGTCGATGTCGAGGTCAGGGTGGCGCTCCAGCAAGCGATCCCGGGCGGCGTCAACTTTGTACCGGCCGATGTCGGCGCGGGTGTAGAGGAGTTGACGGTTGAGGTTGGAGTCCTCGACACGGTCGTGGTCGGCCAGGATCAGGCAGCCGATTCCGGCGCCGGCCAGTGCAGCCGCGACGGTGAGGCCGACGCCGCCGATGCCAACGACAGTCACCACGGCACGAGCCAGGATCTGCTGGACGTCCGCACCGGAACGACCGGGGTCCTGGTCGACCATCTCCCAGTACTCGACGCCGCGTTCGTGGAGTCGGGCGCTGCCGGGGTCCAGTCGGATGGCCCGGCGGGCCGGGACGGCGTCCCGCACGTGGCCGGCCCGGGCGAGGTCGAGGAGCAGCTGGGCGACCTGGGCGGCCGAGACGTCAGGGTGGCGGCTGGTGACCGCCTGGCTGATCTGGTCTTCCGTCAAGGCACCGCCCAGGAGTCGAAGGAGGTGTCGGCGCCAGCCGCCCGGGTCTGGCAGGGTGCTCGCGAGGCCTGGCAGCGAGCCGATCTGGATTCGGCCGTCCGGTCGGATCGTGGGCTGGTGCTCGGCGCGCAGGCGGGGGTGACTCACGGTGGGGCTCCTCGGGTCGAGGGCGGGGTGGGGGCGGGGCGGGCCCGGCGCGCTGCCGGACCCGCCGCTGACGGTGCCGGTGCGCTACTGGCCGGAGACGGTGCAGCCGAGCAGTTCGTGGGCGGCGGCCGGGCGCAGACCGCTGTCCTGGGTCTGCTCGGCGTCCTGCGGGTCGGCGGTCGCGGTGCCAGCGGTGGTGTGGGTGGCGTCCATGACGTCCTCCTGGGTTTATCGAAAGGAATGGTGGCGGATAAGCCGGAACCCATGAAAGCATTCACGAGCCCTCCCCGGAAGTACTTTCTGGGGATTTTCCAAAAGGGCCTTTCATGCTCTTTTTGGGCAGCATTTCACCCCGCCCCTGAATTATTTCCGGGGCGGTTTCGAGAAAGGGTCTAGAAGTGGCTGATTTCCTTTCCAGCCTGGACAGTGCGCTGGCCGGGTACGCGGAGCTGGTGCCGACGGGGGAACTGGTGCCCTCGGTGGAGGAGCTGACCCGACGGTTGCACGAGGTGGCCCGGCGTGCGCCGGGATTGTGCCGGATGCGGCGGATCGGCAGTTCGCGTCAGGGGCGGGCGCTGGACGTGCTGTCGGTCGGGGCAGGACGGCGGCCAATGCTGGTGGTCGGTGGCCCTCACCCGAACGAACCGGTCGGCTACGCCACCATCGCGTTCCTGGCCGAGCTGGTAGCAGCCCGGCCGGAGTTGCGCGACGGGCTTTCGTGGCATTTCCTGCCGTGCGTGGACCCGGACGGCGCCGCCCTGAACGCGGAATGGACAAGCGCCCCGCTCGACCTGCACACCGAGCACCGCCATTTCTTCCGACCGGCCTTGGCGGAACAGCCGGAATGGACTTTCCCCATTCCATGGCGGCAGGGCGTCCACCGGTTCGGCCTGCCGGAGCAGCAGGCGCTGGCCGACCTGGTGGACGAGCTGGAACCGGCCGCCGTCGTGAGCCTGCACAACGCCGAGTTCGGCGAGCCCTTCTTCATCGTGAGCCGCGACGTGCCGGGCCTGGCGGCCCAGCTGGCTGCGGTCGCCGCACGGCACGGCCTGCCGGTCGGCGAGGCCGCCCCGTCGGACGTCGTCGGCTGGCCGGTCCTTGGCGACGGCGTCTACCGCATGCCGCCGATCGAGGAGTTGGTGATCCGCGACCACGACCGGCAGACCCCGACGTACGGCGCGCACCTGACCCACCACGCCGCCCGGCACGGGTCTCTCACCCTGCTGCCGGAGGTCCCCCGCTGGCACGCTGGCACCCGGTTCGACAGCGGCTCGCCGACCGCCCTCACGGCCCTGGCCCGGGCCCTGGCCGGTGAGAGCAACGAGGTACAGCGGCTGCTGGAGCAGGCTGGCCCGCACGACGATGTGTTCGCGCGCGCGGCCGCCGACACCGTGGCTGTGGCCGACACCGTCGCCCACTCCTGGCTGCGGCGGGCCGAGGACTCCACCCCGGTAACGGGGGTGGAGCTGGCCGAGGCCCACTACGCCCGGGTCGTCCTGACGCTGCGGTCGAACGCGATGGCCCTGCGCTCCATCGCCGAGGCACGGCCCGAGCGGGACGCACCGCACGTCCGCACGCAGCTGGAGAAGGTGCTGGCCGAACGCGCCGACCGCTGCCGGCGGCGGCTGCGCATCCGGCCGGTGGAGCTGCGCCGCTTGGTGGCGGTGCAGGCCTGCGCCGCGCTGGCGGCCGCCGCCCTCACCCGGTAGTCCGCGGTACCCGCGCGAAGGCCTTTCGCTCTGCGGCGCGGGCCGGCGCGGCCGGGTGCGGTTCACGAGGCACCTCCGGCCACGCAGAACGGGCACGGCGGAACAGTGGCGTTCAGGACCGGTGGCGCCACCCCGTGGAGCCGGTAGACCGCTGCCGCGTTCCACGAGGTGCGCATCCGGGCACGGACGACCGCCAGGTGGTTGGCGACCGTGTTCTCCGAGACCTTCTTGCGGGTGGCGATCCACGACCGGGTGCCGCCCTCCGCCAGTGCCTGGAACGAGGTCACCGCGGTGACGGAGATCGGCGTCTTCAGCACGCCCCGGGGCGGGACCAGCAGTCCCGTCCGGCAGGCGACGTCGGTGATCTGCGGCGAGGTCGCCGCCCCGAGCTTGAGTCCCAGCGTGCTGAGACGGGTCCGGACGGCGTAGTCGGACGCGCGGGTGTGCTCGGCGATCTGCACGGCGCTGAGGTCGGCGGCGAGCAGTGCCATCACCTCGCCCTCCTTCGGCGTGAGGTCGGGGTAGTGCCCGCATGGGCGGACCCGTGGCTCCTCCAGCACCGGGATCTGGTGCTTGAGGGCCCGCTCGTGAAGAGGCATCTGGTCGACGCCAGCTTCCGCCGGCGTGTCGCTGGTGGAGCGCATCAGGGTCGCGCCTTTCCGGCCTGCCGTTGCGCAGGCCGTCGCGGTCGATCGTTGTGTGGGGCTGGGAGCTGACCGTCCCCAGGGGGCGCAGCGGCACCACCCTGCGCGCGCCCGCGCCTGGGGACGGTCAGCGTGGGATCGGCCGTCTCCGATCCATTCTGGCCTGGCCGTTCGGCGGGAGGTTAAACGGCCGGGCCAGGTGCCCGCTACGGCCCGAGCAGCCGGTCGTAGCGGGGTTCAGGGGTGGCCGTGGCGCAGGCGGGCATCGGCGTGCCGCAGGGCCACGGCCAGGTCTCCGAGGTCGGTCGGTTTTCGTTCGCCGTCCGGGAGGACGAGCCAGCTCCTTCCGGAGAGCCGCTGCATGCCGGGGGCCGGCATCGCGACCGTCAGGGGGTCGGCTCCGTCCGCTGGGCGGCCGATCAGTCGGGTCTGCGGCATGTCCCACTGCGTGGCAGCGCGGGTCGTAACCAGGAACTCGATGCACCGGTCGGCGCGGTTGTGCAGGACTGGGCCGACCGGTACGTCGGCCTGCCACAGGTCCGTCAGCGCGGCCAGGCCTTTCTGCACGTCGCTGATCCGCACGACGTTGAAGAGCTCGCCGGTCTCGATGTCGGCGAGCCGGCCCGCCTTCCACTGGTCGATGGCCGATGCCGGCTCCCGGTTGGCAGAGGCGAGCCAGGTCGCGCCGAGGTTGAAGTTCGGGGCGGCCGCTCGGAGTCGGCCGCGTCGCGTGTACGTCATGAGGGTCGTTCCCGTCAGACCGAGCAGAGCAGGTCTTGGATCGCAGGCTCCGTCTCGGCGCGAGCGGCCCGGGTGACGTTGATGATGTAGACGACGTTGCCGTGGGTGATCGCGATGGCGTGGGGGCGGCCCTTGGCGAGGTCGTCGGCGGCCCGTCCCTCGGCGGACGGGGCATCCAGCCACAGCAGCTGCTCGTCGCCCTCCGGCAGGCCGAGGTCGACGGCGAGAGCCTCGACTCGGTCGCGCAACGCCCTGACGGCCAGGCGGACACTGCCTGCGCCGCCGCTCCAGAGCGTGATCGGCTGCCCGAATCGGTAGTAGGCAGTAACCGTGCACCAGAACGGCGCTGGCGGTGTCCAGGGTCGCTCCCTGAGGAAGACGTTCTGGTCGGTCACGCGGTGGCGCTGCGGCGTGGAGGGCCTCGGACGAGGCGGTACGGGCCTCCGTCGGCGGCCGGGCGCGGGCCGCTGGCCGAACACCTGGGCAAGTTGGCTGAGCAAGGTCACCGCGTGGCTCCTGGCTTGTCGTCGGCGAGACGAACGCTCGCCCATACCTTCTTGGTTGTGGCCGTCGTCGCCACCCCCACGGCGAGCGCCAGGCCGTCGACGAGGATCAGTCCGCGGCCGTGCTCTCCACGGAACATGAAGACCTCGGGCAGCAGCCGGTCGGGCCGGGAATCCTGGACCTCGACCTGGCAGGTGCCGCTGCTCTCGTCAAGCTGCACCACGACGGGGTCGCCCGGCCTGCTGCCGTGCCGGATGGCGTTCGTCACCAACTCCGTGAGGATGAGCAGCAGATCGTCGGCACAGTCGCCGTTCACGTCCCATCCCCACTTCCCCAGTTCCGACCGCACGCTGTGACGCACCATGGGGACCACGGCCGTATCCGCCCCGAAGGTGCCCTTCCAACGGCGGACGGGCTTCGGCTGTTCGACGGCCACCATGTGCATCGCTCCCGTCAGCAGGAGCGCCTGAACGCCCCGTTCTTGGTTCGCTTGCAGTGATCAACCCTGGACTGGGGACGCGGACATAACCACTGGCAAAGCAGGGACACTTGATCTCCATTCCGGTGAGCCGAGGGACAAACCATGGACAGTTCGCGGACACTTCTCCCCGGCCTGTGTGATCTCCGGGCCGGCGGTGGTAGGCAGGGAGCGACGCAGTTCGCACGGGCTGCGGCGAAGGGTGCGCAATGAACCTGTTCGATGCCTTAGTCATCAAGTCCGGTATGGACTTTCGCAACTTCTTGTCCGAGTACCGGCGGGCTGCCGCGTTGCTCTACGAGAAGACCGGTGATCTCTCCTTCAGGAACGTCGCCCTGACGGAAAAGAGCTACGCGCGGTGGCGCTCCGGACAGGTCACTCGGCCCCACCACCCGGCGCCCGCGATCCTCAGGGAGCTCTTCGGCAGGCCGCTGGACGAGCTCTTCGCGCCCTACACCGACGAGCAGGCCCAGGCGCTGCGGACGGCAACCGCTCCTGTGTTCGACGAAAGTGAACTCGCCATGACTGCACGAGATGCCCGCGCCCACGCCTCGGATGCGGCTGCTCAGCTGCTGCCCGACCTCACGCTCGACCAACTTGAGGACGATCTGGTGGGCCTGGTCCAGGACACCAGTACGAAGCCGCCGCACCTGGTCTTCGTGTCGGCGACGGAGGTGCTCGGAGTCTCAAAGGTGCTGCTGGATCGCACCCAGGTGCTCTCGCAGCGCCGACGCCTGTACCTTGTGGCTGGCCAGGCTTCAGCGCTTCTCTCCGCCTGCGCCTTCGACCTTGGCGCGATACCTCACGCGTTCGAGCTGGCCCGGGCAGCTGCGCTGTACGGCCAGGTTGCCGAGTACGGGCCCCTCCAGGCCTACGCGCACAGCTACTTGGCCGTTCTGTACTACTGGACGGGCAAGCCCGCCCAGGCGGTCGGCAAGATCGAGGAGGCCCGGTCATTCCCCGATGTCGGTGCGACGGGCAAGGCCCGGCTGGCCGCGATCGCGGCCCGCGCCTACGCGCACCGCGGCCGGGCCGAGGATGCCCAACTGGCTATCGGGGAGAGCCTGGTCGATCGCGGCCCGGCCGAGGATGACCTCCATGGCATTGGTGGCGAGTTCGACTTCGACCTGGAGCGAGTCGCCATGAGCAACAGCTCCACCCTGCTGCTCCTTCAAGACGGACCGGGAGCTGAGACATCCGCCCGCCGATCGCTGGAACTGATCGCGGCCCGCTCGACCAGTTCCAGCCCGCTCGTCGTGGCTCCCCAGGCCCGAGCCGACCTGGCGTCCGCCCTGCTGATGCGAAACGACCTGGACGGAGCCGCCGAAGCTCTCAGCCCGGTGCTCGGCCTCCCCCGGGAGTGGCGCGGGGCCGGACTCACAGCAAGGGTCAACACGATCCAGGCCGCGCTGGCATCGCCCGCCTTCCGCGACGCCCGACTCGCGCAAGACCTCGCGGAGCGGATCGAAGCCTTCACCCTCGTGGCTACCCCGCAGGTCCTGGGCCCCGGTGCGGTAAGGCTTGCTCTCGGCGGGAGCAACGGTTAGCCCACGCTCGCCAGGACGGCGTGCTCCTTGTCCGGATCAATTCCGTGCTTCGCCCAGCGCCTGTGCGGGACAGGCATGTTGCCCTGGCTCAGCCAGGCCCACGTGTCGGCCACCGTCTCCGTGAGAGGTCGGCTGGCGAAGCCGGCCGTAACCGCCGAGGACGAGTCGATGGCGGACGTACCCGGGTGGCTCCACCACAACGGTAGCTCGGTCCACTGGCGCAGCCCATGGCGAAGCAGGACCTCGTCCTGCAGCCACACCAACCTCCCGGTGCTCCCGGTCACGTCCAAGCACGCCTGGAGTAGCCTGCCCATCGTCTCCCGCCCGATCGGCGCGGCAAGGTTGTGGACTTGGTGGCTGACACGCAGGGCTTGGTCGAGCGCAAACACAGCGGCATCCCGGACATCGACAGGCTGGATACTCCTCGAGGGATCGCCAGGCGCGAGGATTCGTCCGCCCCGCTTGGCCCGGTGTAGCCACCACGGCAGGCGCCCAACGTACTCCCCGGGTCCAAGGAGCACGCCCGGCCTGAGAAGGCTCGTCCGGGCGAGTCCGAACGTCTCGGTCACCGCGCGTTCTGTGCCGGCTTTCCGTCGCCCGTAGAACGGGTTGATGCCCGACGTCGCCTCGGGCGGCTGTCCGAGCTCCGGACCTGCGTTGGCTGGGGCCGCCCACACCGCCGAGTCGGTACTCAGGGGTTCGGTGGGCCAGCCTTCGTACACCGCCACCGTGGACACGTACACATACCGGTTGGCGACCGGTTCCAAGGCGCGGGCACCGGCCAGCACGTCACGTGAGCTGAGAGCCGAGGCGGACGTGTCGATCACGGCGTCCCAGGGGCCGTACTCGGCCAGCCGGGCAAGGTCGTCGGGCCGCTCTCGATCACCGTGCACTGCGGTCGCTCCGGGCATGGTGCTTCCGGAGCGTCCACGCGTGAACGTGGTCACTTCCCAGCCCCGTGCCAGCGCGCCGGCCACGACGGCCGGTCCCAGGAACCAGCCGCCGCCCAGGACGAGAATCCTCATGAGGTTGATCCTGCCAGCCGCCGGCTCCACCCGCAGCCCTGAAAGATCAGAAGGGCTCTCACCGTCTCCGCCCGGGCCCGTTGCGGGTTCAGGCCTGAAGGTCCTTGCCGAGGAGGTGGTCGAAGACCATGCTCCACCAGGTGTCCTCCGCGGCGAAGGCCTGGGGGTCGCGGGCGGTGAGGTAGTCGCGGAGCTTGCGGGTGTAGTCGTCAGCTTCTTCGTCGGTCCTGCCGTGGATGTGCTCGTAGCGCAGGCCGATGCGGTACAGGAACTCGGTGAACTGCGCGAGCGTGGTGTTGACGATCTCGGCGGCGGGCTGCTCTCCGAGCTGGAGCAGGATGATGTACCCGTCCTCCAGGTCGAGGCAGAATCGTCCGTCGGTTGCGGCGGGCGGGCCGCCGAGGCACAGCACGTTGACGACTGCGTCGCCGGTGTCGATCGGGACCAGAGCGAACGCAGAGGGTTCGCCGGTGACGTTGATGGTGAAGAACGCGTCGAGGTGAGCGGGCAGGCCGACGTCCGCGAGGGCGTCGACGTCGGCATCCGGCAGGTTGTTCCGGACGGCTTCCTCACGGGGGAGCGTGATCACCCCCTGGGGGCTGAACAGCTTCGTGAGTTCTGCGTGCGTGGCCACGGTGCTCCTCGGGCGATCGGATGGTTCAGACAGTGAGGTTACGCGGCGAGGCCGCTGAGCCGCAGCAGCTGGTACCAGTGGCTGCTGTCCAGGTCGTCGGGGGCGACGCCAGCGAGGTCTTGGAACCGGGGGGATGCCACCCAGGTTCGGAAGAACTCGTCGACGCTGCCTGCGATCGGCTCGATCCGGCAGCCGGTGAACCAGACGTAGCCTTCGTCGGGGGCCCGCCACACGCTCCCGTCACGGTCTACGAGCAGCGGGTTTTCGCATGCCAGGCCGAAGAAGAAGAACCTGGATGTGTCTTCAACGGGTGAGCCGTCGGGAAGTTCGGCTTCCTCCAGTCCTTCGGGGAACTGCCTACTCATCAGCTCGCTGGCGGTGAAGAGCATTGTGGAGTGGGTCAGGTAGAGGCCGTTGGAGGCGGCGAGCAGGCCGGCGACGCCCGCAGGGATGTCTGGCGGGATTTCGTCGGGGTCGGCTCCGGCGGGAATCCCTGGGTCCCAGAGTTCGAGTTTATTCTCGTGTGCGGCCAGGGTGTCACGCAGGAGCGCGATCGTGCCGGGAATGTCGAGATCCGTCATTTCCATTTCACTTTGACCTTGATGGGTGTTCCGTCCGGGGAGCGGCTAATAGTTCGCCATAGTTGCGCGGTTCCGGTTTCGTAGTTCGTTGTTTTGTCTAGCATTCTAAGGTTCTGCCAGTGGTCGAGTCCACCGGCCTGCAAATCTATGACATGGTCTGGCTGCATTGTTGTGCGAACAGCCAGTTTGGCCTTCTCGGCCAGCTCGGGATTGTCCTTATTGTTCTTCAGGATCAGGTGAATGAGGGCACCCTTGTAGGTGTCCGTGATCTCACGGTCGCGCAGCACCTTGTTGGTTGCCTTGTACATTTCGCCGCGACGGCTCGCCCCAGCCAGGCTCTGAGCCTTCCAAGCGAACGCCGACCTCGGCATCCCCGGCTTCCACTGGATTGCCACCGTGACCGGAGGTTTCGTCGGATCCGGGCCCTGCACGTGGTCGGGCGCTGTTCTCAGCGCCTTGACCTGGGCCTCTGATCGACTGTTGATCTTGGTGAGCATGGTCGCCAGGGCCTTGTCGTTCTGATGATGGTTCCTTGACGTGTGTTCCAGGCCCTGCTGGACAAGCCGAAGATGCCGGTGGAGGTCTCTTTCGGCCTTCCGAATGACGTTCATGATCTGCTCCGCGCCGTGAACGGCCGCGTTGGCCAGCGGATCTTTCCCTCGAACCTTCTTCAACCTGTTCGCGACATGGTGCGTGTGTCCGCCGGCCGTGGCCTCTAGGTGATCCGCGTGTTCACCCATTCGCTTCGCGAGCTGCGCAGTCTCCTCGTGGTTATGCCGGATGTCCGCCATTTCCGCCCCCTGTTACAGCTGCTCCGAGATCAGTGTTCTTGGCGCCTTCGACGCCTGAGCCAGCCACCGATTTCCAGTTGACGCCGTTCTGGGCTCCGGCGGAAATGCTGACGGCTTGGATCGCGAGATCCGTTGCCATTCCGGCGAGAGCGTTCATGATCGGAGCCTTCGCGATCTCCATGAGCTGGGCCACGACCTGCTGCTCCGCTTCCTTGAGGAGCTTCTTCACCGCGATCCGCGTGACCTGCGTGGCGCCCAGCGCACCGAACTCGGACAGGCCGAGCGTCAAAGGCGCCGCTGCCTGAGCTGCAACCACCTCGCCGGCGAGGATGCCCAACTGCACGATTGCCGCGCCCTTCGCACCCGCGATCACGAGGGCGACCCCATCAAGGGCGGTGGCCAGCATCCGCCCGCCCTCAGCAAGGTTGTGCAAGTGCTTGCCGTTGAGCTTGTTCCAGTGGGCCTCGAACGCCTCGGTGGCCGGTCCGACGTTCTCCGCAAGCATTCGCTGAACCGCAACGACCGTGCCGGCACGGCCGTTGTCGACCTCGTCGGCGAAGCTACGCAGAGCGGTCGCCATCTCGTTGAACTCGTCCTCGTCAACGTTCGGCCAATGGACACCGATAAGATCAAGGAGCCAAGCCAGCTCGTCGGGAAGAACTACGCCCATCTGATCGCCCCCTGCGCCGCTTGGTCCTGACCGACCGGTAGGCCGCGCTTCCCCCTGCCGCACGGCCACTACGTGCGGATCGCAGGCTACCAGCCTGCCGTCGGCAAGCGAACGGTGCGCGGACTCCAGTGCTCCCCACTCAGCCATCAGCTAGAGCGGTTGAGCAGCCAGGACGGCTCGCTCGACAACCAACAGGGTCGACCTGGTCCTCGAGATTGGTCACGGGCGTCTGCTGGCTTCAACACCAGGAGCCTGCCCCAGCGGTCGGGACAGGCTCCGTCGGATCACTGTGGCTGCTCCCAGCCGAGTGCCAGCCGGAGACGCTCGAACTCGTCGCGCGGGATCGACTGGGTCGGCACGTAGAGCAGTTGCGTGACCGTCCGGTGGGTTCCGGGATAGGTGCGGGACTGGTAGATCCGTAGCCGGGCGAAGACGACGGTCTGCTCGGGGTGGGTGAGGTCGAACAGCTGCTCCAGGTCGTGGGGCAGCGGGGTGCCGTCCTCGTCCACCAGCTCGGCGTGGCCTGTGGCCAGGGGCTGGTGGGCGGTGATTCCCGGGGTAGGCACATCGGGCTGGCTCGGCTCTGGTGCAGCCGTGCGGCTGGGCGGCGGGTCGAGCGGAGCGGCGGCCGACAGTTCGGCCGGCGGGGTCTCCTGTCCCTCGCCTCCTAGGCCAGCGGGCTCCTTCGCCACGGCCGCGGTTTCTGCGGCCGGCTTCGCGGTGGGCTTGCGGGCGGCCATCAGCGCGCCTTGAAGGTGCCGTAAACAAAGGACTCGGGGCGGGGAACCTCGAGGCCGATGCGCTCGGAGCCGCGCATGGTGACGACGCCGCGTTCGAAGTTGTCGCGGTTCTCGGTGCTGACCTGGACGGAGACCTGCTCGCGGTCGTACAGGCGCGCGCCAAGGCCGAAGGAACCGACGAGGAACTTGCCCTGGTTGATCGCCATGGAGTCCACGACGCTGAGACGCCAGACAACCTTCTGTGCCCCGATCGCGACGTTCACAGCAACCCTGTAGGCACCCTGGCCGTCGGTCTCCAGTTCCAGGTCCTCGAAGTCGAACGGGTGCAGGACGATCCCGGTCGGCGGGAAGTACGCGAGGAACGCCCGGGTGGCGGCGCGGCGGATCGCGGCGGACTGCTTGTCCGGATCGGCCTGCGCGTAGGTCTGGACGCCGGCCGTGTTGACGATGCCGGTGATCTTCTCGTCGCCGCCGACGCCGTAGAGGATCTCGTTGTCCTCAGCCATCTTGACACCGTCGACGAGTTCGCTGTCGATGATGTCGCGCAGCCGCGGCTCGTCGGCGAGCGTGTTCTTGTGGATGGGGAGCGTGGTCGCGATCTCGGCGACCGGGTAGGTGACGGTCCTGAACGTCAGCTCGGACTGCGGGGCGCGCGCGTACACCTCGACGGCGGCGCCGCCGCCGGGCGGCACCTCCATGGCCCGCTCGGGGACGATCGCCGCCGCGTTGGTGAAGCCGGTGACGCGCACCCCGTAGAGCAGGTTCGCGGTGGTGCTCTGGGAGGGGAACAGATCCCGGATTCGGCCGGGCCGCACCGCGCGCGGAACGATGTCCAGGTGCTCGGGGGTGCCGAAGCCGAGGACACCGGCGGTACCAGCGCTCCGGCTGAACACGTCCTTGCGGCCGAGCTGGTCCAGGGCGCTGCCGTCGATGGTCACCACCTGGTCGAACGAACCGCGGAAGCCGGCGGCCTTGAGGCCCTTGAACTCGTCGCTGTCGAGGAACTGCTGGCCGAGCGACTTCACCTGGCTGGCGAGGTGGGCCGCGAGAGCGGCGTCCTGCGGGGCGAAGGGCTGCGAGGTGGGCTCGTTGAGGAAGGCGTGGACGGTCGCCACGCCCTCCAGGTCGGTGATCAGCTGCTTGATCTCCTGCGCCTCGCCGAGGACCTTGCGGAACGCGGCGGCCTTCTCGGCCGAGACGGTGACTCCGCCGTCCTCGACGGTGAAGGACGCGCTGATGGTGTCGAGTTCGGCGGCCTTGGCGCGCAGCGCGCCGTTCAGCTCCTTGAGTCGGGTCTTGTCGGTGGTGGTGGGCACGGTGTGGCGCTCCTTGGGATGGTGCCGGGCCACCCCGCCAGCGCGGGACGGAAGGGGTCCAGCCGTGCGACCGGTCAGCACCGGATCGCCACGACGATCGGCACACCGTAGGAAGACCTGATCGTTAGTGTCGCGTCGAGGTTCACGGCCGGGACCGGCACTGCGGCACGCGCCGCGCGATGCCTTCAAGTCGGCTTCTTACCAGGTCATTTGGCTATGCCCATGCCTATGGGGCGCGGGTGAGTGTGGTGCTGTCCGGCAGGGTGCCGGACGGCCGGTCATCCGCCGGCCAGTGCACGGGAGACCCATGTACCCCTTCCCCAAGCCCCAGCTACCGCCCCTGGACGTCGCCTCGCGCCCGCCTGCCGACCTCGTCCACGAGGTGAAGCCGCTCCTGACCATCGAAGGAAGGGAACTGCGGGTCGTTCGGGCCGCCGCCGGGTGGGCGCTGCGGATCAGTACCTCCTCCACGGTCGAGCTGTACGGGTCGTCGGACACCTCCGCGCAGGCGGAGGAGTGGCTGCACCAGTACGCGGCATGGCGCCTGTGGCAACTGGCCCGGAGCCGCGGGCCCTGGGGCTGCCTCGCCCAGGCTCCGGAGGGCTGGATGACCGCGCTGGCACGCACCGCCCTGCCCCCGGCCGTGCAGGTGCACCTCGGCGTGCAGGACGCCGAGGTTCACGCGGCCGCTCACCTGATCGCCCCGGCCTGGTGGTCGGCTGTGCACGACACCAGCCTGTCGCCGGGGGTCTGGGCGATCGAGACCCAGTTCTGGGTGCGGGAGGGCTACCGGGTGTTGGCGACGTGGGCCACTGCCGACCTGGGGACGATCACTCGGGACGCCTACCGGAACCACGAGTTGGGGCGCGGAAACTACTCGGCGACGGACCTGGCGGAGCGGCTCGGCGTCTCGCACGCGGCGATCTCCGCCGCCGCGGCCGGGCGTGGATGGAATCCCACAATCAGCAGAGCAGTTGGTGTGCTGGCGAGCCGGTGAAGCTCTGGCCAGACGCCCGCCCGGACGACCGCCGCCGATCCGGAGCTCGGCGAGACGCTCACCGACCTGGCCCGCGGGCCTGCGCGGTCCCGCTCGTCAGCGGCGCCTCCCAGCCCATGAGCCAGGCGCTCGCCCACTTCCTGAGGCTACGCGGGCGCCGGGCGACGGCGGTGTACGGCGTCCAGGAGGGGCGCCCCGGGCCCCGGTACTGGGTGGAGACCTTCACGGCCCACGTGGACGTCCACGGCGCGGAAACTCCTCTCGCACCGGCCCCGGAGGTGACGAGTCATCGCCTGTCGAACTCCCGTCCGGCCAGATGACGTTAGGGCAGACTGGGCTGCTCGCTCGCGTACCATGCGGGCCAGCGGCCCGGCCCGCCGGCACCGACCGAACCGCCGCCCGGCCGCCGTCACGGCGAGAACACACCGCACCCGGAGGACCCCCGTGCTCAAACCCAGCGAGATCGATGCGCTCTTCGACCCGGACCTGCCCGGGCCGTCCTTCTGGGAGCAGCAGTACCCCGCCCGCCAGCTGCCTGTTGGCGCGGAGGTCACCCGGTTCTGCCCCAGCCCCACCGGCCACGCGCACATCGGTGGCATCCACGTCGCCGCGATCGACGCGGCCATCGCCCGCCAGAGCGGCGGCGTGTACTTCGTGCGCATCGAGGACACCGACCAGGCCCGCGAAGTCGAAGGCGCCGTCGACCGCTTCGACCGCGCCTTCCGCCACTTCGGCGTCGCCTCCGACGAGACCGACTCCACCGGCCTCTACGGGCCCTACACCCAGTCCCGGCGCGCCCGCATCTACCAGACCTACGTCCGCGAGCTGATGCGCCAGGGCCGGGCCTACCCGTGCTTCGCCACGAAGGACGATCTCGAGGCCCTGCGCGCCGACCAGCTCGCCAAGAAGGTGCCCAGCGGATACTACGGCGAGTGGGCGCCGTGGCGTGATGCCGTCGACGACGCGGTCCGTGAACGGCTCGCCGCCGGTGTCCCGTACGTCGTGCGGTTCCGCTCTCCGGGCACCGACGCGGGACGCACCACCTTCCACGACCTGATCCGCGGCACGATCGAGATGGACGACAACCGCGCCGACACCGTCATCCTCAAGACCTCCGACAGCCCGCTGCGCCTGCCCACCTACCACCTCGCCCACGCCGTCGACGACCATCTGATGGGCGTCACCATCGTGATCCGCGGCGACGAATGGCTCTCCTCCGTCCCCGTCCACCACCAGCTCTTCGACGCCCTCGGCTTCCCTCGCATCCCCTACGCCCACATCGCCCCCCTGATGAAGCAGGAGGGCAAGACGCGCCGCAAGCTCTCCAAGCGCAAGGACCCCGAAGCAGACGTCGAGTACTACTCCCAGGCCGGCTACCCGACCGAGGCCGTCCTGTACTACCTGCGCGGCCTGGCCAACGGCCGGCTCGCCGAGATGCCCGTCGGCGAGGCCCTGCGCGAGCCCCTGCGCCTGGAGGAGTGCGGGGTGACTGGCGCGCTGATCAACCTCGCGAAGCTGGAGGACATCTGCGCCGACCTCGTCGCCGCCCTGCCCGGCGCCACCATCCTGGAGCGCGTCAAGGAGTGGGCCAAGGCGTACGACGTGCCGCTCGCCGAGGTGTTGGAGACCGACGAGGACCTGGCGCTGCGGGCCCTCGCGGTGGAGCGCGACGGATTCGACAACCCGCGCAAGGACCTCCGCATGTGGAGCAACTTCCGCACCCACTACGGCTTCTTCTTCCAGCAGCTCTTCTCCACCGTCACCGATCCCGCCGATCCGCGGTTCGGCGGCCTGGCCCCGGACGTGGTCCAGGAACTCGGCCGGCGCCTGTTCGACCGCTACCAGCCCATCGAGGACGGTGACGGCTGGTTTGACCAGATCCGCGCCGTCGCCGCCGAGCTGAACTTCGCCGACAGCGCGAGGACTTACAAGCAGAACCCTGGCCTGCACCCGGGCTCCATCAAGGAGGCGGCCCAGGCCATTCGCGTACTGCTCACCGGATCGACCCGGAGCCCCGCTCTGCACCTGGTGGCGGCGACGCTCGGAGAGGCCGAGGTACGACGGCGCCTGGACGCCGTGCGGACGGCCTGACCACGGGCTGGGACGCCGAAGGGGCGGACACACATCGTGTGC
>NZ_JBHVFE010000081.1:0-24860 GCF_042801945.1 Kitasatospora sp. NPDC057542 | reverse complement strand
GGGCGGCCTCAGCGCGCCGCCTGCGCCAGCCCGAGCGCGTACGGCAGCCAGAACTCGCCGGCCCGGGGCTCGCCCCGGCCGCAGTCGCCGTCCGACTCCCCCGGGTTCTTGATCCACAGGTAGGCGTCCACCCCGGCCCGGCCGGTCTCGGTGGTCGGTCGCTCGCCGAGCGCGCGCCCGGGCGGGTTGCACCAGGCGTTGCCCCCCAGCGCCCCGTTGCCGCTGCGGCTGGTGTCGATGACGAAGTTCTTCCCGCCCAGGGCCGCGGAGAGCCTGGCGCCGTACGCCGCGTTCCGGTCGGTGTCGTAGAAGTTGGCGATGTTCACGGCGAAGCCGTCCGCCGCCGCGATGCCCGACTTGCGCAGGGCGGTGGCCAGTTCCTCCGGGTCCTGCGCCCAGCCGGGGTTGCCCGCGTCCAGGTAGACCCGCGCGTTCGGGTTCTTCTTCAGCTCCTGGACGGCGAAGGCCAGCAGGCCGTACCGCTCGGCGGCCAGGTCGCCCTTGATCCCGCAGTTGTCCAGGGTGTGCGCGACGGCGTCCGGCTCCAGCACCACCCAGGCCTTGCGGTCGCCGAGGGCCTGCGCGATGCCGGTGATCCAGGCCCGGTAGGCGGCCGCGTCGGGGGCGCCGCCGGCCGAGTACTGGCCGCAGTCCCGGTGCGGGATGTCGTACGCGACGAAGACCGCCGTCCGGCCGGCCTCGGTGGCCCGCCGGCTCACCTGCTCGGCGATCTCCCGGGCGCCCTGCTCGCCGAGCCACTGGGAGGAGGGCTGGGCGGCGATCCGCAGCAGCGTGTCGGCCTCCGCCGTCCGGCCCTGACCGCGCAGCGCGGTCACCTGGTGGGCGGCGTTGGTCCGGTCGGAGACGTAGAAGGCCTGCCCGGGAAGCTGGGCGAGGGCCCCGTCCGCACCGGCCTGACCTGTGCCCGCACCCTGACCTGTGCCCGCACCCGGGCCCGCACCCGGGCCGGTGCCCGCGGCCGGACCCGAGCCCGCCGCGGGAGCGGCGCCCGGTTCGCCGCCGCCCGCCGAACCGCTGCAGCCGGACGCGGCCGTCAGCACCACCCCGGCCAGCAGTACCCCCGCGGCCCACCGCAACGTCCCCGTCCGCCCCAGCCCGTGCACGTCCCGCCCCTCCCCGGGACCGGTCCGGCGACCGGTCGGCATCAGCTAAGCACACCCGGCACCGGCCGGCGGCCACCGACGGTGAACGGCACGTGGCCGTGGGCGAACGGGACATCGAACCCGTCCGGCCCACGGCCACCGGCGCGCAGCGGCGCCCGAACCGATCAGGAGTGCTCGGGAGTCCTCGGGAGCACCCGAGGCGCCCGCACCGGGGCTCAGTCCTGCTTCAGGTTCGGCACCTGCCAGTCGATCTCCGCGCCGCCGAAGGAGTCCAGCGCGGCGTTGATCTGCGAGAACGGACGGCTGCCGAAGAACAGCTTGGCCGACAGCGGCGACGGGTGGGCCCCCTGCACCACCACGTGCTTGGTGGTGTCGATCAGCGGCAGCTTCTTCTTCGCGTAGTTGCCCCACAGCACGAAGACCACCGGCTCCTCGCGGTCGCTCACCGCCTTGATCACCGCGTCGGTGAACTTCTCCCAGCCCTTCGCCTTGTGCGAGTTGGCCTCGTGCGCGCGGACCGTGAGCACCGCGTTGAGCAGCAGCACGCCCTGCTCGGCCCAGTGCATCAGGTAGCCGTTGTCCGGAGCGGGGACGCCCAGGTCGGCGTCCAGCTCCTTGAAGATGTTGCGCAGCGACGGCGGCGTCTTGGTGCCCGGCAGCACCGAGAAGCTCATGCCGTGGGCCTGGCCGTTGTCGTGGTACGGGTCCTGGCCGAGCACGAGCACCCGGACCTTGTCGTACGGAGTGGCCTCCAGCGCGGCGAACTCCTGGCCGCTCGGCGGGAACACCTCGTGCTCCGCGCGCTGGGCCGCCACGAAGGCCGCCAGCTCGGCGAAGTACGGCTTCTCCGTCTCGGCGCCCAGCACCTCGCGCCAGGACTCGGGGAGCTCCAGCCCGCCGCCCTCGCCGGCCTCGACCACGCTCGCCTCGACCGTGTCCGTCACGACATCTACCTCCCACACCGCGGCTGCTGCGCCGCACGCCCTCTTTCACCCCGAACGCTACACAGCCCCACCGACAACTCACTCCCCCGGAGCGGGCTCCGGGCTCCGGGCGGCCGCCCGCTCCACCCGCAGGTGCTCCACCGCGTTGAGCGCCACCAGCAGCACCGCGAGCACCACCAGCACCACCAGCGCCGGCAGCCGCACCATCGCGGGCAGCAGCGCCAGCACCACCGCCGCCGCCGCGATCCGGGTCGTCGCGACCTGACGGAACATCATCCACCGCGTGTACCCGAAGGTCAGCAGGTACAGCCCGCAGCCGCCGTACAGCAGCGCCACCGGACCCGCGCCGAGCGCCCGCCGCGGGTCCGCGACCGTCTCCCCGAAGCCGACCGCCACCCCGATCACCCCGGCGGCCAGCGCCAGGTGCCCGTACTGGAAGATCCTCCGGACGACGTCCCGGCGCGAGTCGGCGACCTCCACGGCGTGCCGCATGGCGTCCGCCGCGTACACGAAGTACTGCCACCACAGGCCCGCCGAGATGGTGAACGCGACCGCCACGGCGGCGAGTTCGGCCGCATCCAGCCGCGCCGCGGCCGCCGTGCCGCCGATCCCGACGATCGACTCGCCGAGCGCCACCAGCAGGAACAGCGCGAACCGCTCCGGCATGTGCGCCGGGTGGTACGCCACCACCGCGAGCCGCCGCCGGAACAGCAGCGGCGCGGTCAGGTCGCCGAGCGCGGCCGCCGCCCACAGTGCGAGCCGCGGCCCGTCCGGCAACAGCCCTCCCGCCAGCAGCAGCGGCCCGCTGACCAGCACGCCCACCCCGTACGGACCGCGCCAGACACCCAGGATCCGGACCACCAGGAGCAGCAGCACCACCCGGGCCAGCCAGTACGCGGCGCCGAGCAGCACGCCCCGCCCGCCGTACGCCCCCGGGACCGCCAGCGCCATGAACAGGCCGGCCAGCCCGACCAGCAGGATGCCCAGCCGGTCCCGCAGGTTGTCCACGTCCCGGATGTTGGCCTGCACGGTGGTGCCCACCCAGCACCAGTACACCGGCACGAACACCACCAGCGCCCGGACCAGCCCGGTCACGTCGTGGTCGTGGTGCAGCAGCCCGGAGACCTGGGTGATCGCGAAGACGAAGACCAGGTCGAAGTACAGCTCCGCCCAGGTGACCCGCTTCTCCCCCGGTCCCAGCGCTTCCCCCGTGACACCCATCCGCCCGGCCCTCCCCGCAGGTACGAAGCGGCCCCGCTCCGGCGACCGGCCGGAACGGGGCCCACGACAGCACCGCAGAGGCTAGACCAGCTCGACCAGGTCCGCGATCGACTTGACCACACGGGTCGGCCGGTACGGGAAGCGCTCCACGTCGTCGGCGGCGGTCAGGCCGGTGAGCACCAGGATGGTCTCCATGCCGGCCTCCATGCCCGCGACGATGTCGGTGTCCATCCGGTCGCCGATCATCACCGCCGTCTCGGAGTGGGCGCCCGCGGTGTTCAGCGCCTCGCGCATCATCAGCGGGTTGGGCTTGCCGACGAAGTACGGGTCGACACCGGTCGCCTTGGTGATCAGGGCCGCGACCGAGCCGGTGGCCGGCAGCACGCCCTCGGTGGAGGGGCCGGTCTCGTCCGGGTTGGTGCAGATGAACCGGGCGCCCTGGTTGATCAGGCGGATCGCCTTGGTGAGCGCCTCGAAGGAGTAGGTGCGGGTCTCGCCGAGCACGACGAAATCGGGCTCGCTGTCGGTCAGCACGTACCCGGCGTCGTGCAGCGCCGTGGTGAGGCCGGCCTCGCCGATCACGTAGGCGGTGCCGCCCGGCCGCTGGGTGCTGAGGAACTTGGCGGTGGCCAGCGCCGACGTCCAGATGTTCTCGGCCGGGATGTCGAGTCCCATCCGGGCGAGCCGGGCGTGGAGGTCACGCTGGGTGTAGATCGAGTTGTTGGTCAGTACCAGGAACGGCTTGCCGGACTCCCGCAGCTTGCTGATGAACTCGCCGGCCCCCGGGATCGGGGTGCCCTCGTGGATGAGGACCCCGTCCATGTCGGTCAGCCACGACTCAATGGGCTTGCGCTCTGCCACGTAGGTGTCTCCCTCGGTCTTGCAAAAGCTCTGAACGATCTCGCACATCGCTCCGGACCGGACACCATCGGCCGGCCGGGCGCCACAGGCTGCCCCAACGCCGACCAGCGTAGTCGGGGCGGGGAACTGGTCCAGCTCCACCTGCGCAGCCTGCCGCTCCCGGCCGTTCCGGCGGAACCGGGAGCAAACGGGCACCTCGTGATTGAGTGGGCGCATGAACCCGCAGACGACCTCCCGTCCGTTCCGCGTCGGCCTGATCGGCTACGGCCTGGCCGGCTCCGCGTTCCACGCACCGCTGATCGCCACCACGCCCGGGCTGCGGCTGGACGCCGTGGTCACCGCCAATCCCGACCGGCGCGCCCAGCTGGCGCGCGAGCACCCCGACGCCCGGGCCGTGGACACGCCCGAGCAGCTGCTCGCCGACCCGGACGCGCTCGACCTGATCGTCATCGCCTCCCCCAACCGCACCCACGCGCCGCTCGCCCGCGCCGCCCTGCGGGCAGGCCTGGCCACCGTGGTGGACAAGCCGCTGGCCGGCACCGCCTCCGAGGCGCTGGAGCTGTGCCGGCTCGCCGAGGCGCAGGGCGTCCTGCTCTCGGTCTTCCACAACCGGCGCTGGGACGGCGACTTCCTCACCGCGAGCCGGCTGGTGCACGGCGGCGCGCTCGGCCGGGTGCACCGCTTCGAGTCCCGCTTCGAGCGCTTCCGCCCCAAGCCCAAGCCGGGCTGGCGGGAGCTGGCGGACCCGGCCGAGGTCGGCGGCACGCTGTACGACCTGGGCAGCCACCTGGTCGACCAGGCGCTCACCCTGTTCGGGCCGGTCGAGACGGTGTACGCGGAGATCGACGTGCGGCGCGACGGCGCGGTCGTGGACGACGACGCCTTCCTCGCCCTCACCCACGCCTCCGGCACCCGCTCGCACCTGTGGACCAGCGCCGTCACCCCGCTGATCGGCCCCCGGCTGCGGGTGCTCGGCGACACCGCCGGATACGTCAAGCCCGGCATGGACCCGCAGGAGGCCGACCTGCGGGCGGGCCTGCGCCCGGACGGCACCCGCCCCTGGGGCGCCGACCAGCCCTCGCACTACGGCACCCTCGGCACCGACGAGTCCGCGATCTCGCTGCCCACCGACCCGGGCGACTACCCCGCCTTCTACACGGGCGTCGCCGCCGCCCTGACCACCCCGGGCACCCCGCCCCCGGTCGACCCGCGCGACGCGGTGGCCGCCCTGACCGTGCTGGAGGCAGCCCGCGCCTCCGCCGCGACGGGGACGGCGGTCCGCCTGGGCTGACGGACGCCTTGTCGGGCCTGCCGCTCCACCTCTCGCATAACTTCTAAGATGATTCGATGATCAGTCAGCGGGGGTGGCAGGCCGACGGCGAGGAGCGCCTGCGGCGCGAGCAGGAGTGGTCCGCCGAGCAGAAGAAGCGCGAGAAGGCGTGGACCGAGGAGTTCGAGGAGCGCCGGAAAGCCCTCCAGTCCGAGGAACACCAGCTGGCCACGTCCATCGCCGCGAACCGGGCGGCCTGGGCGGACGGCCGCCGGAGCGGAGCCGCATTCGCCGGCTACGTCGACGTCACCGGGCCCGACGCCGTGCCCGTACGCATCGCGGTGGTGTGGCTCGGACGGATCGGAGCCACCAGGAGACCGCTGAACGACTACGACCCCCTCCGGTTTGTCTCCGGCGCCGGCGGCGGCGAGGGCGTCCTCCTCCTCATCCCCGTCGCCGCCCTCGTCGGTCTGAACTTCGGACTCCGCTGGCTCGTCCTGCGGCTGCTCGGCCGCCCGCGCTGGGCCGTTGCCGCCAAGGCGGGAAGCGACCGGGGCAAGCGCGGGGGCAACACCGTCCTGCTGCGCACCCGGGACCGGGCGACGGCCCTGAAGTACGCGGCCGCCCTGGCCGACCGGATCGAGCAGGACGGGACGGCCGCCCTCACACCCCGATGACCTCCACCGCCGAGCCCAGCCCCCGGAAGTCCGCCACGTTGCGGGTGTACAGCGGCAGCCCGTGGGCCGAGGCGACCGCGGCGATCATCAGGTCTATCCGGCGCGGGCGCGGCTGCCGCCCGGCGGCGATGGTGAGGGTGACCAGTGTCCCGTAGCGGGCGGCGGCGGCCGCGTCGAAGGGCAGCGGGTCGAAGTCCGCCATCGCCGCGCCCAGCACCTCCAGCCGGGCCGCCCGGCTGGCCGGGTCGCGGGCCATCGACACGCCCTGCTGCAACTCGGCGAAGGTGATCGCGGTCAGCTCCGGCACGGCCGGCAGGTCGGACGGGTGGAGCAGCGCCAGGTCGATGTAGACGCAGGTGTCCAGCACCCCGGCCGGCCGACGCCGGGGCGCTCTGCGACGCTCAGCCACGCCGCCGCTCGAACGGGTCGTCGTCCTCGTCCCCCACCAGCTCCTCGGGCCCGAAGTACTCCTCGGCCTCCTTGCGCATCTGCTGGTAGTCCACCCGCGGCAGCTTCACGTGCCGCGCCACCAGCTCCTCCGCCGTGAGCCGCCGCCGCCCCGACACCGGCCGCAGCTCCGCGACCTCGACCCCGTTCCTGGTGATGTGGAAGGTCTCCCCCGCCTCCACCGCGTCCATCACCGCGGCGGAGTTGTTCCTGAACTCCCGCTGGGTAATCGTCTTCACCCCTCCACGGTAGCCCCGCGTAGCACCCCTGGCTACACCCCGCACAAGCCCCGCCCGATCCGCCGAACCCCCGCCCCCGCCGGGCCAGATCCGCTAGGTTCGATCACGATCGTTCGAACAGAGGGGGGCTTCTGTCATGACCGGCACCGGCGAGAAGGATCAGAATCCATGGCTCTACGGCCAGGACGCGCCACCCGCGCGGGATCCGCTCAGCCCACCCCGCACGACCGGGCCCTGGACGGGTGCTGCGAGCCCATCCGTCCTGGTGCAGCCGGCCGTGCTCCAGCAGGGCGCCGGCGAATCGCGCCGACTGCGGGGTGAGTTGCAGTTCTCGGTCAGCCGCGTCGAACCCGACACCGCCGCGGCCGTCCAGGCTCTGAGCGGTGGGTGGGCCGGCGGCCCTGCGCTGTCGCAGGCGCTCACCTGGTGGAAGGCGCGCTGGACCAGCCTCGACAACCGGCTCGGCCTGACCGCCGACCGCCTGGACGCCACCGCACGCAGCTACCTCGCAGCCGACGACTCCGCCGCGGCCGACTTCAAGGGGCCGTGAACCATGGTGACCTTCGCCCTGCTCCGCCACGCCTCCTTCGCTTCCCTCGACCACGCGGGCGGCACCTGGACCGGCGTCTCCGGCCACATGGAGCACCTCGCCGGCCAGATGCGGTCCGGCGTGCTCCGGCCCCTCTCGGGCGGCGGCCCGTACGCGGCCCCAGGCTCCGGGAGCCGGCCCTGGACCGGCGCGGCCGCCGACGAGGCGGTCCGGGAGATCGGGCTCCTGACCGACGAACTGCACGCCTTCCCCTACGAGGCGCTGGCCGTCGCCGCCGCGCTGCACCGCGCCCGGAAGGCCTTCGCCGAGGCCCAGCAGAAGCTGCTGCGGGCGATCGGCGACGCGGAGGCCCTCGGCGCGACCGTGTCCGACGACGGCACGGCCACGCTGCCCGACCTGCCGTCCGAGGAACGCAACGACCCCGAGGCGATCGCGCACCAGAAGCGGAAGTGGGACGAACTGCAGCACCACGTCCGGGACATGACCGCGGCCCTGACAGCCGCCACCGAAGCCGACAACGCCGTGGCCGCGGCCCTGCGCGCGCTCAACCCGGAGGAGGTCGACCCGGCGACGCACCCCGACGGGGCAGCCAACGCCCTGAGCGACCTGGAGGGGGCGATGGCCATGCCGACCGACCCCAAGGCCCGGAAGGAGTGGTGGGCGGCGCTCGATCCCGCGGGGCGCCGACCGTCAGGGCACAGTCACCGACCCGGGCAGGGAGACCCGATGAAGCGGCGATGGGTGCTGCTAGGGGTTCTGCTCCTGCCACTGGTGCTGATCGCCTGCGTGGTGGGGGCGCGCCACTGGGTGCGGGAGCTGGAGCGGAACCCACCTGCCAACAGTGGGCGGCCGGGCTCGTGGATGACGGTCTCCTCGGAGCGGGTCACGGATTTCGCCCGGATACGACTGCCTGCGTCGGCGAGCGAGGTGAGGTGGTCGTACCTGATCGGGTTCCAGGACGATCTGGCGTTCCTCTCGTTCCGGCTGCCGCCAGGTGAGGAACAAGGATTCCTGGCCGGCTTGGGGATCGCGATAAAGCCGAACGCCGGCACCGACTTCGGCACCTACGGGCTGGAGGGATTCCATCAGGCCGGGGCACCAGACCCGACGACCGCGGGGCCCCTGCGGTACGGCTCCTTCATCGCCGAGCCACTGCCTGGGCACAACAAGCGCCTCGGGGAGTCCGTGTGGCTGGCGGCGGAGGCGGACGGTGGCACGCGGGTGTGGGTGTCCGCGATGGATGCGCCGTAACGGAATCCCGCCGGAGTCGGGAACCCGGCGGGCCGCAGGAGGAGTTCGACATCGTCGGTAGGACCAAGCCGATCACCATCCAACTCGACGACCCCGCCGCCCCCGGAGGGAAGACGCCATGACGCGCAAGCAACGATGGGTACTGCTGCTGGCGATCGTGGCGCCGCTGGCGTTGGTGGGGGCTGCTGTGGGGGGCCTGTACTGGCTGCGAGAGTGGGACCGGCATCCAGCACCGGACAGCGGGCGGCCCGGATCGTGGATGACGGTCACCTCGGAGTTCGTCATGGAGTTCTCGCGCGTGCGGCCGCCCGCGTCGGCGGGCGAGGTGCATTGGGCCTACCAGAAGGGGTTCCAGGACGACTCCGCATACCTCTCGTTCCGGCTGCCTCCAGGGGAGGAGGAGCGGTTCCTCGCGGATCTGAAGATGACGGTGAAGCCGAGCTTCGAGAACCGGGTCGACAGCAGTGCGCTGACGGGGTTCCAGCGGGCGGGGGCACCGGATCCGAAGGCGGCGGGCCCCTTGCGGGAGGGCTCCTTCCTCGCCGAACCGTTGCCCGGGCACAACAAGCGGCTCGCGGCCACGGTGTGGCTGGCGGCGGAGGCGGACGGGGGCACTCGGGTGTGGGTGGACGCGGGGGATTCGCCGTAGGGATTTGGTCGAAAGCAGGAACCCGGCGGGCCGCAGGATCGTCCTGCTGGTACGTCAGGAAGCCGAGGGGACACCGGGAGGGGGAGCGCGCCGTGGCCGTTGTCGCGATGCTGCTGGGCCTGCTCCGGGTGTTGACCGGGGAGTTGGTGGCCGACAGCGGGACGCTCGCGTCCGTTGCCGCCGTCGCGGCAGTGGCGCTGGTGGCCGGGGCGGTCGCCGGGGCGCTGGCCGGGGCACGGCTGTTGGGGGCGCGGGCGCCGGCGGCGGTGCGCAGCGGGGTGCTGCGGCGTCGGGCGTTCGGTACGGCGTTCCTTCCGCAGCGTGATCCGGACGCCCGGGGCAGGCGACGCCCCAGGGCGCCGGGAGCGGCCCTGGCGGCCGCGTGATTCCGTCGTAGATCCGTAGATCCGTAAGACGTTCTTCGCGGCCGTCCTCCGCCGTTCACTCATGTCCTGAGACCCCGGAGGGCTCGCTTCACCATGTCCGTTCTCGCCGTTCTCGACCCGGCCGTCGCCCTGGCGCACGCCGCCGTCGCCGCCGTCGCCCACCTGGTGCCGACCGCACTGGCCATCGTCCTGTTCACCGTCGCCGTCCGGCTGGCGCTGCATCCGCTGGCGCGGGCGGCGGCGCGTGGGGAGAAGGCCAGGGCGCGGCTGGCGCCGAAGGTCGGCGCGCTGCGAAGGAAGCACAAGGACCGGCCGGAGAGGCTGCGGGAGGCACTGGCCGAGATGTACCGGAAGGAGCAGGTGTCGCCGTTCGCGGGGTGCCTGCCGGTGCTGGTGCAGGTCCCGTTCTTCTCGGTGATGTACCGCCTGTTCACCACCCCCGACGACCTGCTGGACCACACCCTGTTCGGCGTGCCGCTGGGCCTGCACGTCACGGGCGCGCACGGCGCCGGGCAGTGGGCGGTGTTCGGGGTGCTGTTCGCCGGGCTGGCGGCGGTCGGGGTCGTCAACTTCCGCCGGGCCCGGCGCGCGGCCGCGGCTGCGGCGACGACGGCGCAGCCCGCCCCGCAGCCGGGGGCGGGGCTGCTGCCGTACCTGTCGTTCGGTTCGGTGCTGTTCGCGGCGCTGGTGCCGGTGGCCGCCGCGCTCTACCTGCTGACGGCCGGCGTCTGGTCGGCCGCCGAGCGGGGCTGGCTGTACCGGGACGGGTCGCCGGTGCCGGCGACCCCCCCGATTGCCTGACCGCCTGTCAGAAGTGGCGCAGCAGCTCGGGGAAGGCCCCGAGCTGCAGCGTCGCCTCGTCGGGTCCGAGCTCCGCGTGCTCCAGCACCCAGGTGTGCTCGTACGGGATGAAGACGGTGCGCAGGCCGGCCCGGCGGGCGGGGGCGATGTCGGACTTGGGCGAGTTGCCGATCATCCAGGTCCGGCCGGGGGCGAGGTCGAGGTCGGCGGTGAGCTGCCGGTAGGTGTCGACCGACTTCTCGGCGACGATGTGGATGCCGCGGAAGTGGTGGTCGATGGTGGAATCGGTCACCTTGCGCTGCTGTTCGCCCTGGTCGCCCTTGGTGAGCAGGAGCAGGTGGTGGCGGTCGGCGAGGGCGGCCAGGGTGTCGGCGACGCCCGGGATCAGTTCGACGTCGCGGCTGGTCAGCGGGGTGAGCAGGTCGTCGATCCGGGCCTGCTCGTCCGCCGTGGGGGTGCGGCTGTTGAGCTGCTGCAGGCAGTCGGCGAGGCTCTGCCGGAAGACGGTGGCGCCGTAGCCGAGGGTGGCGGAGTTGACGGCCTCGATCTCGTTCAGCAGGGCCCTGGTGCGCTCCTGTTCGGCCGGGGTGGCGACCCAGTCCAGGAAGCCGTCGATGACCCGCTCGAAGAGGACGTTGTTCTCCCAGAGCGTGTCGTCGGCGTCGAAGATCAGGGTCTGGTCGGTGTGCATGCGATGGTCTCCAAGGTCCGGTGGTCTCCGGGGAAGTCGGTCAGGCGGCCGGCAGCAGGAGGGCGGCGCGGTCGAGGGTCTCACGGAGGTTCTCCTCGGTGGTCCGGCGCTTGGCCTCCTCGACGGTGAGCCACTCCAGCGGGGACGCCGGGTTCTCGGGCCGGGCCTGCTCCGGGGTGCCGGTGGCCAGCAGGAAGCGCAGGTCGGCGTGCTCGTGCGCGGGTTCGGTGGGCGAGGCGGGGACGGGCACCACGGCGAGGTGGACGAGGGCGGGGCCGGGCCAGGGGGTGAGGTCGGGCAGGCCGGTCTCCTCCAGGCCCTCGCGCAGGGCGATGTCCAGCGGCCGGGTCTCTCCCGGGTCGCCGTGACCGCCGACGTGCAGCCAGGCCTGCTGGCGGACGTGCCAGCGCAGCAGGACGCGGCGGGTCGGCGGGTGGACGATCAGCGCGGAGGCGGTGAAGTGGAGCGGGAAGGTGCCTCTGTTCCAGGCGTCGGCGACGCCGAGGAGGCGGCGCGCCCGCTCGTGGTCGGCGGTCTCCACCGGGCCCTGCGGGCGGTGGTCGTCCAGCAGTCGGGCCAGGTCGGGGCTCTGCGACGGGCCGCCCGTGGTCACCATGGGTCTGCACTCCTCGTTCCGTTCCGGGGCCGTGCGGACCGCGCGGACCGCGTCAACCGGCTTGCGGGAGCGGGTGGTCGGGCCGGCGGTCGGGCCCGGGGCTTCGGGTTCCGGCGAACCCGCGCAGCCTAGCCGGGGGCGCCCGGGCGGCCCACCGGTTTTCGCCTGCGGGCGCACGGGCCCGCTCGGACCTGCGTACGCTTCGGCGGACGTCCGCGGCGGACGTTCCACCGGAGGACATCTTCCGTACCGCCGGCGGCATACCGGCTGGTCCGGGCGTTTCCCCGGAGGCCGTAGCCTGTGGTGATCGTTTCGGTACAGGTGGAGGGATGTCGTCATGGTGGCTGCTCCGGCGCTCGCCGAGCTGCGCGAGGTGTGCCAGCCGCAGGCCAAGCTTCAGAGCCGCAACGGCGAGCACTGGGCGGGCCGGCTGTACATGCGGCGGATCTCGCTGCGGACCACCCGGATGCTGGTGCGCACCTCGGTGTCGCCGAACACCCTGACCTGGGTGATGGTGGTGTGCGGGGTCGGCGGCGGCGCGGCCCTGCTGATCCCGGGCCCGACCGGTGCGGTGCTGGCCGTCGTGCTGTTCCAGCTGTTCCTGCTGTTCGACTGCGTGGACGGCGAGGTGGCGCGCTGGAAGCGCCAGTTCAGCATGGCCGGGGTGTACGTGGACCGGCTCGGCGCCTATCTGGCGGACGCCGCGCTGATGATCGGCGCGGGCGTACGGGCGGCCCGCGGCGGGTCGGAGCTGTGGGTGTCGGCGGGGCTGGCGACCGCGCTGGGCGTGGTGCTGCTCAAGGCCTCGACGGACCTGGTGGACGTGGCCCGCGCCCGCAGCGGGCAGCTTCCGGCGACCGAGGAGTCGACGCAGCCGCGCTCCCAGGGCATCGCGACGGCCCGCAGGGTCGCCTCGCTGTTCAAGATCCACCGGGTGACGAACGGCATCGAGGCCTCGCTGGTGCTGCTGGCGGCGGCCGCGGTGGACGCGGGGCTCGGCAACCTGGACGCCACGCGGTGGTCGCTCGCGGGCATCGCGGTGATCACCTGGGGCATGGTGGTCGCGCACCTGGCGTCGATCCTGTCCTCCTCGCGGCTGCGCTGAGCGGCCTGCGCCCCGGGGGCGGGGGCCCCGAAGGCCGAGGCGCCCTGCGCCCGGGGGTCGAGGCGCCCCTCCCCCGCCCGGGGGAGGCCCCGGCGCCGAGACCGCCGCCGGACGGACGCGGCGGGCCGGGTCCGCGCGGGAGGGTGAGGGCATGACGACCCCGCCCGCTGCCGCCACCGCCGTTCCCGCCCCGCCCCGCTGGGCCGTGCGCGCCGCCCACCTCGCCGCCGTCACCGCGCTGCCCTCCGGACTGTGGCGGCTCGGGCTGGTGGCGGGCTGGCACGGCGGGTACACCGAGGCCGGCTACCGGGCGATGGGCTTCTCCGGGTGGGGCGCGGTGTGGCCGGTCTTCCTGAGCCTGAGCACCGAGGCGCTGGCGCTGCTCACGATCGGGCTGGTCCGCCCGTGGGGCACGGTGCCGCCCCGCTGGATGCCGTTCCTCGGCGGCCGCCCGGTCGACCCGCGCGCGGTGGTCGCCGCGGCCTCGCTCGGCGCCGCCGGCCTGGCCCTGCTGTGGACGCCGTTCGCCGCGTGGTGGGCCATGCCGGGCGCGGACATGACCCCGCGCGGCCACTTCCTGGTCGGCTTCCTCTATCTGCCGACCGTCGCCTGGGCCCCGCTGCTGGCGGCCGTCACCGTGTCGTACCACCGACGGCACCGCCGACACCCGGCGACTGCGACCGCAACCGCAACCGCAACCGCAACCGCAACCGCAACGACGGCCCCACGCCCCCGCGCGGCCTGAGCCACGGCCGGCCCACCCACGACGCCATGCAGCAGGTCCGGGCGAGCGGCGAGTACGCGGTGCGCGTCGACGGTCGGGCCCGGAACGGCGGCGCGCCCTGCACGGGAAGTCGACTCTGCCGACTTCCCGTGCAGGGCGCGTCACTTCGCCGGGTTCAGCGACCGGAGGGGCTCGCGGACTCGGCGGAGGAGGCGGAGCCGGACCGGCCGGTGGCGGTGGTGGCGGTACGGACGCGACGCTTCAGGGCCATGTGCATGACAGAGATTCCTTTCGGAGAAGAGGAGGAGACGGGAGCCGCCCGCGACGACTCGTCAGCTCAGCGGCTTACCGGGACACCAGGCGTCGCCCCAGGCCGTCGTCTGGACGCAGCTGTGGCCACCGTGCCCGTCGCCGGAGTCCGTCAGCGTCGCGCCGTCGAACACGGAGGCGCCGGCCGGGGCCACTCCACCCAGCCAGGCGGCGGCACCCAACGCGACCGCGGCCAGTGTCCGCGTCACGATTCCTCGCATGACGACAGCTCCCATCACTTCGGGGACAGTTCCACAGGTTTCGGACGTTTCCGCAGTTCCCGCGGCATCGCCCGGTCCGTGATCGTCACCCTGCCAGTCGGCGGATGGCCACGGCATCCCCCGCAAGGGATCATGAGCCTGCCTGGCAGCTTTAGGAGGCATGCGATGGAGCCCGGGACCGGCCCCGACCCGACCGCCGACGTACCCGCACTCGACAGCGCGGCCGTCACGCTCTACCGGTGGACGGTGGTGCACGAGCGCCTCACCCCGGCGACCCTCGCCCAGGCGGCGTCCGAGACCGACCTGGGCCTGCCGGAGTGCGAGGCGGCCGTCCGGCAGCTCACCGGAGCCTGCCTCTTCCAGGAGCTGTTCGCCGACGACGCCCCGGCGGACGGGGGCCCCGCAGGCAGGCGCCCGGTCGCCTGGCAGCCCGTCAGCCCCCAGGCCGCGACCGCACAGCTGCTCTCCGAACGCGACACCGCCCTGCGCGCCCGAGAGGAGGCCCTGCGCGAGCAGCGGCGGATCGTCCAGCAGCAGCGCGACGGGCTCGCGGCGCTGGTGCCCGTCTACCTCCAGGCCCGCCAGCACGCCTTCCCGCAGGGCACCATCGACCGGCTGCCGGACAAGTTCGCGGTGCGCTCGCTGCTCGCCGACGTGATCGACTCCTGCCGCAGCGAGGTGCTGGTCTCCAAGCACGGCGGGTCGTTCCCCCCGGCCGCCCTGCGCGAGGCGCTGCCGCGCGACCTGGCGCTGCTCGACCGGGGCGTGAGGATGCGCAGCCTCTACCAGCACGCGACCCGCTTCGACCAGCCCACCCGGGTGCACGCGGAGCAGCTCATCGAGGCCGGCGCCGAGATCCGGACCCTGCCGGAGGTGCTGCCGCAGCTGATCATCGTGGACGGCTCGCTGGCCCTGCTGCCCGCCAGCTCCGGCGGCGCGCTGATCATCCGGGAGCCCGACCTGCTCTCCTACCTGCTGACGGTCTTCGAACGGGACTGGGAGAACGCGACCCCGTTCGCCAGTGGCCCGCAGGCCGCGCACGACGTCACCAAGACGATGAAGCAGAGCATCCTGGTGCTGCTCGCGAAGGGTCTCAAGGACGAGTCCATCGCCCGCCGCCTCGGCATCTCCCTGCGCACCTGCCGCCGCCACGTCTCGGACCTGCTGGACAGCCTCGGCGCGCACAGCCGCTTCGAGGCCGGCGTGGTCGCGGAACGACTGGGCCTGACCTCGCACCCGGCGCCTGCCACACCGCCCGTCGAAGCCAGGGAGCCCGTACGGACGGCGGCGCCCGTCCGGGCGGCGGCGCCCGTCCGGGCGGCAGCCTGCCCCGCCTGCGGCGAGCCGCTGACGGCGCCCGCCTCCTCCCCCGACGGCCAGCGTCCGGGCGGCCGCCCGCCCCGCTACTGCTCGCCCCGCTGCCGCTCCCGCGCCTACCGGACCCGGCAGCGGGAGGGCGCGAACCGCGTCACGTAACCCGGCGGCGGCGTGACGTAACCCGGGGCCGGGCCTGTCCGACGAGGGAGGACCGCGGCGGCAGGACGCCGAACTCGTTGCTCTCGGGATCCGCGAGGACGCCCACGGCTCGTCGGCCGGCAAGGCGGGGCCGTCGTCGTGTGCCGTCCGGAAACCCACGTGCCCCGTCCGTGCCCGTTCTGCTTGACTCCCCCGCCATGAGCACCTCGCACGTCCTGCCGGTCCTGCGCACGACCAACCGGTGGGCCGCCTACGACGCCGCCCGGCGACTGCTGGCCCTCGCCGTCTCCCCCAGCGGGATCGAGGTAAGGGCGTACGCGCCGCAACTCACCCCGGTACAGGCCCGTCCGCTGCGGGCGGCCTTCCCCGAGAACGTGGGGATCCGAGGCGACCTGGGCCACCCGGAGCCCGGCGAGGAGGCGGCAGTGGAGCCGGCTCCGTTCGTCTTCAGCGCGGAGGAGCGGCCTGCCGGGGCGGTCGAGGAGCAGTTCCTCGACGTCGTCGGGACCGTCACCGCCGAGTTGTCCTGGGACGGCTTCGCCTGGCCCGCCGCCCCGGAACTCGGCCTGGAGCCGCGCTACAAGGACACCGGACTCCAGCTCCTCCTCAACAACCGCAGCCTCGACTACGACGACCCGGCGGGCGACCACACGCTGTTCATCCACTTCCGCGCGGGCGACGTCGAGCGCGCCGAGTGGCTGGCCCGGCAGGTGGGGCTGGCGCCGATCGGCCCGGTGGAGCTGGGCTGGTAGCCGCCCGGAAATCCGCATGACCGTTCGTGCCTGATCTGCTTGACTCCCCGCCATGAGCACCTCGAACGTCCTGCCGGTCCTGCGCACGACCAACCGGTGGGCCGCCTACGACGCCGCCCGGCGGCTGCTGGGCACCACCGTGCACCGCCGCTCCACGGAGGTGCACGCGTACGCGGACGAGCTCACGGCGGCGGAGGCCCGGCGGCTGTTCGAGGCCTTTCCCGACCACGTGTACCCGGGCAACCGGGAGCGGAGCGTCGGGCACGACGAAGTCCGGCGGCTGTTGGCGGCGGACGATCCCCGGGTGGACGCGCTGGCCCCGTTCTCGTTCCAGCTGGACGAGCAGCCCGTCGGGTCGATCGAGGACAGGTTCCTCGGCCTGCGCGGCTCCTCGCCCGCCTCACTGTCCTGGAAGGGCTTCGCCTGGCCGGCCGTTCCCGAACTGGGCCTGGAGCTCCGCGCCAAGGACGCCGGTGTCCAGATCGCCCTCAACAGCCGCAACGTCGACTTCGACCGCCCGGCGGGCGACCACACGCTGTTCATCCACTTCCGCGCGGGTGACGTCGAGCGCGCCGAGTGGCTGGCCCGGCAGGTGGGGCTGGCGGCCATCGGCCCGGTGGAGTCGGGCTGGTAGCCGCCCGGGCATAGCCCCCGCCCGATCGGCGTTGGGCCGGGCATGGCCAAGATTCTGGTGATCGGCGCAACCGGCAGTGTGGGCAGGCACGTTGTGGCCTCGCTGGCCGAAGGCGGCCACGAGGTGCGGGCGTTGGTGCGGGACGCGTCGAAGACGCGACTCCCCAGGGGGGTCGAGGCCGTCCAGGGCGACCTGAAGGAGCCCGACAGCCTGGGGCCGGCGCTGGCCGGCGGGGTGGAGGCGGTCTACCTGATGTGGCCCGGGCTGCCCGTGCAGCCCCTGGTGGTGGAGCTGATCGCCCGGCACGCCCGGCGGGTCGTCTACCTCTCGGCGGACGTGGCGGACCTCGCCGACGACGAGCCGGCCGTGATCTTCCACCAGGAGGTCGAGCGGCTGATCCGGCGGTCGGGCCTGCGCTGGACCTTCGTCCGGGCGATCGACTTCGCGGGCAACCTGCTGGCCTGGGCCGACCAGGTGCGGGAGGGCGTGGTCCGCTGGCCGTACGGGCGGGCGCGACGTTCGCTGGTGCACGAGCGGGACGTCGCGGACGTCGTGGTGCGGGCGCTCACCGAGGGCGGGCACGAGGGCGCCGCCTACGTGGTGACCGGCCCGGAGTCGCTCTCGCACGCCGAGCTGGCCGGGATCATCGGCGAGGAACTGGGCGTCGCGGTGCGGTGGGAGGAACTGCCGCCGGAGACGGCCCGCGAGCAGCTGACGGCGGCCTGGGGGAACGCGGCGTTCGTGGAGGCCCGGCTGCGCGCCTGGGAGTCGTTCACGCACGAGCCGGAGCGGGTGACCGGCACCGTGCAGGAGGTGCTCGGGCGTCCGCCGCGCGATGTCCGCAGCTGGGTGCGGGATCACGCGGCGGACTTCCGGTAGGCCGGGGCCGCGCGTCGGCGAGCCTCGGCCGTCGGGCCTCAGCCGTCGGGCCTCAGCCACCGGGCCTCAGTACCGGACGGCCTTCACCACCACGGGCAGGAGGGTCTGGTCGGCCGGCTGCCTGCTGAAGGCGACGGGCTGGGCCTTGCCGTTCGGCGGGACGTTCTCGGCACCGACGACGGCGCTGTCCACGGCCTTGCCGCTGGTGTCGGTGAAGTCGACCTGGACCGCGTAGGAGGCCGTGGTGAGCCCCGAGTTCTGGATGGTGACGACCACGGCGTGCAGGCCTCCGGTGTTCTGCCGTGCGAGGCCGGTGATGGTGATGTCGTTCACCGCGTTGCCGCCGTCCGGCACCCCGCTGAGCACCGAGGTGGCCTTCTCCCTGGTCATCGCCTGCTGGGCCGAGACGGACGCCTCGAAGGCGGACGCCGCCGCGGACATGGAGGCGGCGGCTTCGGAGGAGGCCACCGCCGCCGAGGCCGCCGCGGCCGACGCCGAGGCCAGCAGCGACTCCGCGGCGGAGGCGATGGCGGAGGGCGGCTCGCCGGAGAAGGCGCTCGCGTTGGGCGGGGTGGCCGACGGTGAGCCGGCCGCCGTGCCCGACGGGCTGCTGCCGCAGGCCGCGAGCACGACGGCACCGGATGCCGCCACGATCAGCGCGACCGTGCGCTGCACCGTCCAGCTCCGGGCCGGTGGCCGGTCGCCGCCCGGGGAACGGACGAGCGGCGGGCGCCCGGGCAGCGGGCGGTGGCCGGTTCGGCCGTGGCTGGGGGGACTGTGGAGTTCACGCACCGAGGATCCCTCTCCTGGTCGGTGTTCGGCGGCCGAGGGGCCCGTACGTCCCCATGCTTGGCAACATCCCGCTCCACAGCGACAGCTCCTGACCCGTCCGAGTGGGCGGGTGCGCGCGAGCGCGGCCCGGCAAGGGCCCGGACGGGGTCCGAGGGCAGGCCTCGGGAGCCTCAGGAACCCCGGGAACCTCAGGAGCCGATGGTCAGCACCGCCTTGCCGTGCAGCCGCCGCCCGAGCAGGGCGTCGACCGCCTCGGCCGCGTCGTCCCAGTCGCCGCGCCAGGTGATGCCCGGGTCCAGCTCGCCCGCCGCCACCCGGTGGGCGAGCCAGCCGAGGTCGCGGTCGAGGCCGGCGCAGGCGAGCAGGTAGAAGGAGACCACCGAGCGGTCGTGCCGGGCCGCGTCGCCGAAGAGGGCGCCGAACGCGAAGTCCTCCCCCTGCCCGGAGCTGTGGCCGGCGGCGACCAGGGTGCCGCCCGGAGCCAACGCCTGGTAGGCCTCGACCAGTTGGGGGCCGCCGACGAGGTCGACCACACCGTCGACCGGTCCGGCGGCCTCCTTCGGAGAGGCGATCACCTCGTGGGCGCCGAGGCCGCGCAGCAGTTCGCCCTTGCGGGCGGGCGAGCCGGTGGACGCGACCACGTGCGCGCCAGCCGCCCGGGCGAGCTGGACGGCGTAGCGGCCGACGCCGCCGGTGGCGCCGGTGACCAGGACGCTGCGGCCGAGCAGCGGACCGATGCGGTGCAGCGCGCGCAGGGCGCTGGCGGCGGCGACCGGGATGGTGGCGAGGGCGCCGAGGTCGGCTCCGGCGAGTGCGGAACCGATCAACCCGGTGTCCACCGCCCGCAGTTCGGCCCAGCCGCCGGCGGTCATCAGGGTGACCACCGGGGTTCCCGCGGCGGGGCCGGAGCCGTCGGCGGCGGCGCGTTCCACGATTCCGGCGGCGTCCCAGCCGAGGACGGTGCCGTCGGGGGCCGTGTCGAGGCCGAAGGCGACCTCGCCGTAGTTGAGCGAGGTCGCGGTGACCCGGACCAGCGCCTGGTGGGGTGCCGGTTCGGGGTCCGGAGCCGTGCCGAGGCGCAGGCCGCCGGGGGCCGAGCGGTCGACCAGGAGTGCGCGCATGGAAGATCCTCCCCAAGATTCTGCCACTGAGTGGCATAAGCCTACAGGTGGCACTACCGGCCCCACTAGACTGACCGCGATGACTTCCGAGAAGGCCACCGCCACGGCACCGGAGCGGGGCGCCGGGCAGGCCCCCGAGACCCCGGGCGCCACGCTCCCGCTGCGCGAGCGCAAGAAGCTGCGCACCCGCCAGGCACTGATCGACACCGCCCTGGAGCTGTTCGGCGAGCACGGCTTCGACGGGGTGACGCTGGACCGGCTGTGCGAGGCCGTCGAGGTCTCCAAGCGGACCTTCTTCCGCGCGTTCACCAGCAAGGAAGACGTCGCGATGGCCCCCACCCAGGACCTGTGGGCGGCGTTCCTGGAGGTACTGGAGAGCCGCCCGCCGGGCGACGGCAGGCTGCTGGCCGTCCTGGAGGAGACCCTCGCCGAGGCGATCGACCGGATGCCGGGCGACGGCTGGGCCGAACGCGCCCTGGCGAGCCGCCGGCTGGCCGCCCGGACGCCCTCGATGGACGCCCACGGGCTGGCCTTCTGCGAGCGGACGACCCGGGAGGCGGTGTCGGCGGTCAGCCGCCGGTTCGCCCTCGACGGGCCCCAGGCCGGCGCCGGACTGCGCGCCCGGCTGGCGGTGGACATGCTGGTCGCCGCGTTCCACCAGGCGATGGACGGCTGGGTGGCACAGCCGTCCGGACACACCCGCGCGGACCTCGCGCGGCGACTCCGGGCGGCCTGCGCCGAACTGCCGGGCGCGCTCGCGTCGACGGTCGAGCCGCGGCAGGCGTGAGCGAAACCGCGGCAGGCCTGAGCGAAACCGCGACGACCCCGAGCGGAACCGCGACGGGCCGCCAAACCCGCCCGGAGGGGCTTACGCCGCCCGCAGGGAGTCGAGCCAGCGCAGCAGGCGAGCCCCTTCGCGGGTCATGACCTCCGGGTCGCGCAGGGCGTTGGCGAGCAGGGACATGCCCTGGTAGCCCGCGACCAGGGTGAGCGCCAGGCCGTCCGGGTCGGGCAGGCCCAGCTCGCGGAACTGGCCCGCGGCCCAGTCGAGCAGCCGCCGGATCACCGCGCCCGCCTCCGCGTCGAGGTCCCCGTCGGCGCGCTTGTCGAGCTCGACGGCCAGGGTGCCGGTCGGGCAGCCGTGCCGCGCGGCGGTGTCGCGCCGGCCGACCCAGGCCTCGACCAGCGCCTTGAGGCGGTCCAGCGGGTCGGGCAACTGCTCCAGCCGGTCGGTGAGTTCGTCCAGGTGTGCGCTGTGCTCGGAGAGCGCGGCGCGGACCAGCTCGCCCTTGGTCTTGAAGTAGTAGTAGACGTTCCCGACCGGGACGTCCGCCTCGCGCGCGATGTCGGCGAGGGTGGTGCGTTCGACGCCCTGTTCGTGCAGGACCCGGGCCGCGGCCGCGGTGAGCCGCCGGCGCTTCTGCGACGCCGCCGCGCGGCGATTCACTGAGTCAGTCATCCGACTGACTATAGACAGCTGCCCGCGGAGGCGGCTACGGTCTTCCCCGAGCCAGTTCTCAGTCAGCCAACTAACTCACTCATGGGGGCGGAAATGATCACAGTGACGGGCGCGACCGGCACCATCGGCCGGACGCTGGTGGAGCTGCTGGCCGGGGCGGGCGAGCAGGTGGTCGCCGTGTCCCGGCAGCCGCAGCCCGCCCACCCGGCGGCCGGGGTCCGCTGGGCCCGGGGCGGCCTCGGCGACGCCGCCGGCCTGCGCCCGGCCCTCGAAGGGTCTCGCGCGCTGTTCGTCCTGCTGGGCGGCGAGCTCAACAGCCACGGCGAGAGCCCGGAGGCCCTGCTGAGGACGGTCGCGGACGCCGGGGTGGAGCGGATCGTCCTGGTCTCCTCGCAGGTCGGCGCCACCCGGCCGGACGCGCCCTCGCACGCCCGGCTGCGGGAGTTCGAGTCCGCCGTCCGCACCTCCGGACGGGACTTCACCGTCCTGCGCCCCGGCGGCTTCGCCTCCAACGCCTTCGCCTGGGCCGAGACGGTCCGTACGAAGCGGACGGTCTTCGCGCCGTTCGGCGAGGTGGCGCTGCCCGTCGTCGACCCGGCGGACATCGCGGCGGTCGCCGCGGCCGTACTGCGCGAGGACGGACACGGCGGCCGCATCTACGAGCTGACCGGCCCCGAGGCGATCGGGCCGCGTCGACAGGCCGAGGTCATCGCCGAGGCACTGGGCGAGGAGGTGGCCTTCGTGGAGCTGTCCCGGGAGCAGGCCCACGCCCACCTGGCGCAGTTCATGCCGGAGCAGGTGATCGCCGGGACCCTGGACGTGCTCGGCGCCCCGCTCCCGGCCGAGCAGGCGGTCAGCCCGGACGTGGCGACGGTGCTGCACCGCCCGGCCGCACCCTTCCGGGCCTGGGTCGAGCGCAACCTGCCGGCCTTCCGGTAGAGCCGGCGCGGCAGTCCCGGGCGCGCACGAAGCGCACCGAGCGCACGAAGCGCACCAAGCGCGGCGCGCCCGGGACGGGGCTCACCCGGACAGGGCTCAGGCGCCGGCCGGCTTGGCCGCCTCGGCGCCCGCCGCCTCCGGGGTGGGGACGGCCCGCAGCCGGGGAGCGGGCGGCGCGGGGATGACGGCGGCGACGGCGGCCGCGATCAGGGCGACGCCGCAGCCGATCACCAGGCCGACCCGGAAGCCGCTCTCCGAGGGCAGGGTGTGGCCGCCCAGGGTGATGGTCATCTGCGACAGCACCACGCCCATCACCGCGGCGGACACCGAGGTGCCCAGCGAGCGCATCAGGGTGTTGAAGCTGTTCGCCGAGGCCGTCGCGGACAGTGGCACCGCGCTCATGATCAGCGCGGGCATCGCACCGTAGGCCAGGCCGACGCCGCTGTTGCAGACGATCGTCACGATCAGCACGCCCCAGGTGGAGCCCATCAGCGGCAGCGCCAGCCCGTACCCGACGGCGATCGTCAGCGCCCCGGTGACCAGGGTGAACTTCGGTCCGCGCGCGGCCGACAGCTTGCCGCCGAACGGGGAGACGACCATCATCATCAGCCCGCCGGGCGCCATCCACAGGCCCATCGCCAGCATCGACTGCCCCAGCCCGTAGCCGGTGGCCGTCGGCAGCTGGAGCAGCTGCGGCACGATCAGCGCCTGGGCGTACATGCCGAAGCCGACCAGGACGGAGGCGGCGTTGGTCAGCAGCACCCGCGGGCGCGCGGTGACCCGCAGGTCCACCAGCGGGTCGGTCACGCGCAGCTCCCAGCGGGCCCAGAGCATCAGGATCGCCGCGGAGGCGGTGAACAGGCCGAGGGTCCCGGTGCTGCCCCAGCCCCAGTCGCCGCCCTTGGAGACGGGCAGCAGCAGGCAGACCAGGCCGATGCTCAGACCGATCGCGCCGACGAAGTCGAAGCGGCCACCGGCGGCGCGGCCGGCCGGCGCCGGGGCCGGGATGACGGTCCAGAGCATGCCGATGATGACGACGGTCAGCACGGCGGTGCCCCAGAACAGCACCCGCCAGCTGGCGTAGTCGGCGACGCCGGCCGCGATCGGCAGGCCGAGGCCGCCGCCGATGCCCATGGAGGCGCTGACCAGCGCGATCGCCGAGCCGAGCCGCTCGGGCGGCAGGACGTCGCGCAGCAGGCTGATGCCGATCGGCACCAGGCCCATGCCCATGCCCTGCAGGGCCCGTCCGGCGATCATCGGCACCACGGAGTCGGCCACCGCGCACAGCACCGAGCCGAGCAGCAGCGGGACGCAGGATGCGATGAGCATCGTCCGCTTGCCCAGGAGGTCGCCGAGGCGGCCGCTGATCGGGACGAAGACGGCGGCGGAGAGCAGGGTCGCGGTGATGACCCAGGAGGCGTTGGACGCGGTGGTGTGCAGGAGTTGCGGGAGTTCACTGATCAGCGGGGTGACCAGGGTCTGCATGATCGCGGCGACGGTGCCGGTGAAGGCGAGCGTCGCGACGATCGGACCGGTGCGGGGAGCGGGGGCGGGGCCGTTGATGACGGGCCTCCTCGGGCAGTCGAAGAGCAGGGGTGTGCACAAAACACACGATGTGCATGAAACACAAGACGGTCAGCTTACACATGATGTGCGCTCTGCACATCATGTGCGACGCGCATGCCTCTGGCATACTGAAGGGTGATCCACGGAGAACCCGCAGGTCGAAGCGGTGATGAAGGGACTTCGACATGACCAGCCCCACGCACGAGGTCGCCCTCGAATTCCTGGTGTTCGCCCGGCACCGCGACCTCAGCCAGGTCAACGCCAGGCCCGAGGGCAGCCAGCTCGAACGCAGCGCCTACATCCTGCTCAGCCGGGTCGGCGCCGAGGGGCCCATGTCCATCGGGCAGTTGAGCGACGCCTTCGCCCTGGACGTCTCCACCCTCAACCGGCAGACGGCGGCCCTGAAGAGCGCGGGACTGCTCGAACGCATCCCGGACCCGGACGGCGGGATCGCCCGCAAGTTCCGCCTCACGGAGGAGGGCCGGCGCCGGCTGGACGCGGAACGCGAGGCGCACGTACGGGCGCTGAACCTCGTGATGACGGACTGGCCGGAGGAGGACATCGCCTCCTTCGCCGGCTTCCTGCGCCGCTTCAACACCGGGATCGAGCGGCTCGACGGCCGCCCCTGGCCGCGGAGCTGAGGGAACGGGGAGAGGGACGGGGAGAGGGACGGGGCGGGGGCGGCTTCAGGCCCGAGACCTGCCGGGATCCCGGACGGCGAAGCGCCGTGGGATCAGGAGCGCTTGAACAGCTCGACGGCGCCGTCGGCGACCTCGACCACGATCGAGTGCAGGCTCTCGATGCGCGAGACGATCGCCTCGCGCGGCCCCTGCCGCCAGACGTCGCTGCCGTAGAAGGCGTCCTCCTGCGAGCGGTGCTGCTCGATCGAGTCGAACGCCCGGATCAGGTACGCCTCCTCGTGTCCGTCCTCGTCCACCAGCGACGCCCCGTGGTCGACGACCCGGATCCCGGCCGCCCGGAGGAGCGGGACGGCCTCCTCGGCCATCACCCGGACGAAGTCGGCGCGGGTGCCCGGCTTGAGACGGTAGGTGCGGAGTTCCAGTATCACGGTGATTCCTCCCGGCACTTGACGGCATGTGAGACCGAAGGCCCATCCCCCGGTCGGGGCGGAAGCCTACGCGGGAGCGGGAGAGTC
>NZ_JBHVFE010000080.1:0-24945 GCF_042801945.1 Kitasatospora sp. NPDC057542 | reverse complement strand
GTGGCGGCGCGGGCCCTTCGCATGTCCGCGCAACGCGCGTCGCACGACCTCGGAAGCCGTCGGAATTCCTGACACCCGGTGTCTTTACGAGTGGCACAGGGTGCCACTACCTTGTTACCCACCAGTCGCGGCGCCGCGGCTCCCCACCTCGGCGCGCTGTCGTCCGGCGTTCCCACACCCCGGGAGCAGAGCCAGAACGGCCCGGTCCACACCGGGCGCCCAGTCTGACCCGCCCACCACCCACCTCAGCGAAGCCGGTGTCCGCTCCCGGCTCCCCCAGACGCCCTGTGCCCTCACACAGGTACGCCTTCGGAGGCAGCCATGCAGGAAATCCTCGACGCGATCCTCAGCACCGACACCACGTCGGCGGACTTCGCGGCGATCAAGCTCCCCGAGTCCTACCGCGCGGTGACGCTCCACAAGGACGAGGAGCAGATGTTCGCGGGCCTCGACAGCCGCGACAAGGACCCCCGCAAGTCCCTTCACCTCGACGACGTCGCCCTGCCCGAGCTGGGTCCCGGCGAGGCCCTGGTCGCCGTCATGGCCAGCGCGGTGAACTACAACACCGTCTGGAGCTCGATCTTCGAGCCGGTCTCCACCTTCGGCTTCCTGGAGCGCTACGGCCGGCTGTCGCCGCTCACCAAGCGCCACGACCTGCCGTACCACGTGGTCGGCTCCGACCTGGCCGGCGTGGTGCTGCGCACCGGCGCCGGGGTCAACGCCTGGAAGCCGGGCGACGAGGTCGTCGCGCACTGCCTCTCGGTCGAGCTGGAGTCCCCGGACGGCCACAACGACACGATGATGGACCCGGAGCAGCGCATCTGGGGCTTCGAGACCAACTTCGGCGGCCTGGCCCAGCTGGCCCTGGTGAAGACCAACCAGCTGCTGCCCAAGCCCAAGCACCTCACCTGGGAGGAGGCCGCCTCCCCCGGCCTGGTCAACTCCACCGCCTACCGCCAGCTGGTCTCGCGCAACGGCGCCGGCATGAAGCAGGGCGACAACGTGCTGATCTGGGGTGCCAGCGGCGGTCTCGGCTCGTACGCCACCCAGTACGCGCTGGCCGGCGGCGCCACCCCGATCTGCGTGGTCTCCAACGACCAGAAGGCCGAGATCTGCCGCGCCATGGGCGCCGAGGCCATCATCGACCGCTCGGCGGAGGGCTACCGGTTCTGGAAGGACGAGAACACCCAGGACCCGCGCGAGTGGAAGCGCCTGGGCTCGAAGATCCGCGAGTTCACCGGCGGCGAGGACGTGGACATCGTCTTCGAGCACCCGGGCCGGGAGACCTTCGGCGCCTCGGTGTACGTCACCCGCAAGGGCGGCACCATCGTCACCTGCGCCTCCACCTCCGGCTACATGCACCAGTACGACAACCGGTACCTGTGGATGTCGCTCAAGCGGATCGTCGGCTCGCACTTCGCCAACTACCGCGAGGCCTTCGAGGCCAACCGCCTGATCGCCAAGGGCAAGATCCACCCGACCCTGTCCAAGGTCTACTCCCTGGAGGAGACCGGCCAGGCCGCCCTGGACGTGCACCACAACAAGCACCAGGGCAAGGTCGGCGTGCTCTGCCTGGCCCCCGAGGAGGGCCTGGGCGTGCGCGACGAGGAGTTCCGTGCCCAGCACGTCGACGCCATCAACCGCTTCCGGAACGTGTGAGAGGGGCCCGATGACTGAGCCGCAGCGCGTCCAGCGCGACCGTCCCTGGCTGATGCGCACCTACGCCGGCCACTCCACCGCGAGCGACTCCAACGCGCTCTACCGGCGGAACCTGGCGAAGGGCCAGACCGGTCTGTCCGTCGCCTTCGACCTGCCGACCCAGACCGGCTACGACTCCGACCACGTCCTCGCCCGCGGCGAGGTCGGCCGGGTCGGCGTCCCGGTCGGGCACGTCGGCGACATGCGCACCCTGTTCGACGGCATCCCGCTCGAACGGACCAACACCTCCATGACGATCAACGCCACCGCGATGTGGCTGCTGGCGCTCTACCAGGTGGTCGCCGAGGAGCAGGGCGCGGACATCGCCAAGCTCACCGGCACCACCCAGAACGACATCGTCAAGGAGTACCTGTCGCGTGGGACGCACGTCTTCCCGCCCGGCCCGTCGGTGCGGCTGATCACCGACATGATCGCCTACACGGTCGGCAACATCCCCAAGTGGAACCCGATCAACATCTGCAGCTACCACCTGCAGGAGGCCGGGGCCACGCCCGTCCAGGAGATCGCCTACGCGATGTGCACCGCCATCTCGGTGCTCGACGCCGTGCGCGACTCCGGCCAGGTGCCGGCCGAGCGGATGGGCGAGGTGGTCGCCCGGATCTCCTTCTTCGTGAACGCCGGCGTGCGCTTCGTCGAGGAGATGTGCAAGATGCGCGCCTTCGCCCGGCTGTGGGAGAAGGTCACCCTGGAGCGCTACGGCGTCACCGACCCCAAGCAGCGCCGCTTCCGGTACGGGGTCCAGGTCAACTCGCTGGGCCTGACCGAGGCCCAGCCGGAGAACAACGTCCAGCGGATCGTCCTGGAGATGCTGGCCGTCACGCTCTCCAAGGACGCCCGTGCGCGTGCTGTCCAGCTGCCCGCCTGGAACGAGGCGCTCGGCCTGCCCCGGCCCTGGGACCAGCAGTGGTCGCTGCGCATCCAGCAGGTGCTGGCGTACGAGTCGGACCTGCTGGAGTACGGCGACATCTTCAGCGGCTCCGAGGTGGTCGAGGCCAAGACCGCCGAGCTGCTGGCCGGCGCCGAGGCGGAGATCGCCAAGGTGCTGGAGATGGGTGGGGTGATTCCGGCCGTCGAGTCCGGCTACCTGAAGTCCAACCTGGTCGCCTCGCACGCCGCCCGCCGGGCCCGGATCGAGTCCGGGGAGGACAAGATCGTCGGGGTGAACTGCTTCGACACCACCGAGCCGAGCCCGCTCACCGCCGACCTCGACACCGCGATCATGGTGGTCGACCCGGCCTCCGAGCAGTCCGTGCTCGCCGCCCTGGAGGCCTGGCGCGCCGAGCGCGACGAGGCCGCCGTCCAGGCGTCGCTGGCCGAGCTCAAGGCCGTCGCCGCCACCGAGGACAACCTGATGCCGGCCACGCTCGCCTGCGCCCGGGCCGGCGTCACCACCGGAGAGTGGGCCTTCGCCCTGCGCGAGGTCTTCGGCGAGTACCGCGCGCCCACCGGCGTCGGCGGCGCCCCCGTCGCGGTGGCCGCCGAGCCCGGCGGCGAGCTGGAACAGGTCCGTGCCGCGGTCGCCGCGACCGCCGAGGAGCTGGGCGCCGGCAAGCTGCGCCTGCTCGTCGGCAAGCCCGGCCTGGACGGTCACTCCAACGGCGCCGAGCAGATCGCCGTCCGGGCCCGCGACGCCGGGTTCGAGGTGGTCTACCAGGGCATCCGGCTGACCCCGGAACAGATCGTCTCCGCCGCCGTCGCGGAGGACGTGCACTGCGTGGGCCTGTCCATCCTCTCCGGCGCGCACAGCGAGCTGGTGCCCGACGTCCTGAAGCGGCTGCGCCGCGCCGGGGTGGAGGATGTCCCGGTGATCGTGGGTGGCATCATCCCGGCAGCGGACGGCGAGGCCCTCAAGGCCGCCGGCGTCGCCGCCGTGTTCACCCCGAAGGACTTCGGCATCACGACCATCATCGGCCGGATCGTGGACGAGATCCGGCTGGCCAACAGGCTTCAGCCGTGGACGTCCGCACCGACCACGGCCACGAACTGACCAGCTGACCAGCTGACCACTGGGAAGGAACCCTCGATTCTTATGACTGCTGTCAACCGTCTGCGCCCGCGCCGCTCCTGTCTCGCCGTGCCGGGCAGCAACCCGCGCTTCCTGGAGAAGGCCCAGGGCCTGCCGGCCGACCAGGTCTTCCTCGACCTGGAGGACGCCTGCGCCCCGCTGGTCAAGGAGAGCGCGCGCCACACCATCGTCGACGCGCTCAACAACGGCGACTGGGGCGGCAAGACCCGCGTCGTGCGCGTCAACGACTGGACCACGCACTGGACCTACCGCGACGTGATCACCGTGGTCGAGGGCGCCGGCCCCAACCTCGACTGCATCATGCTGCCCAAGGTGCAGGACGCCGGGCAGGTCAAGGCGCTCGACCTGCTGCTCACCCAGATCGAGAAGACCATGGGCTTCGAGGTCGGCCGGATCGGCATCGAGGCGCAGATCGAGAACGCCAAGGGCCTGATCAACGTCGACGCCATCGCCGAGGCCTCGCCCCGTCTGGAGACCATCATCTTCGGCCCCGCCGACTTCATGGCCTCCATCAACATGAAGTCGCTGGTCGTCGGCGAGCAGCCGCCCGGCTACGGCGCCGACGCCTACCACTACATCCTGATGCGCATCCTGATGGCCGCCCGCGCCAACGACCTCCAGGCGATCGACGGCCCGTACCTCCAGATCCGCAACCAGGAGGGCTACCGCGAGGTCGCCCGCCGCTCGGCCGCCCTCGGCTTCGACGGCAAGTGGGTGCTCCACCCGGACCAGGTCGCCGCCGCGAACGAGATCTACTCACCCTCGCAGGAGGACTACGACCACGCCGAGCTGATCCTCGACGCGTACGACTACTGCACCTCCGAGGCGGGCGGCGCCAAGGGCTCCGCGATGCTCGGCGACGAGATGATCGACGAGGCCAGCCGCAAGATGGCGCTGGTCATCTCCGGCAAGGGCCGGGCCGCGGGCATGCAGCGCACCACCAAGTTCGAGATCCCGGAAAGCTGAGGACCCACGGCATGCAGTTCGGACGCACCTACGAGGAGTTCGAGGTCGGCGCGGTCTACAAGCACTGGCCCGGCAAGACGGTCACCGAGTACGACGACCACCTCTTCTGCCTGCTCACCATGAACCACCACCCGCTCCACATGGACACCAACTATGCGGAGAAGACGACGGACTTCGGCAAGAACGTCGTGGTGGGCAACTACATCTACTCGCTGCTGCTCGGCATGTCCGTCCCGGACGTCTCCGGCAAGGCGATCGCCAACCTGGAGATCGAGTCGCTGCGGCACGTCGCGCCGACCTTCCACGGCGACACCATCTACGGCGAGACCACCGTGCTCGACAAGTGGCCGTCCAAGTCCAAGGACGACCGCGGCATCGTGTACGTCGAGACCAAGGGGTACAAGCAGGACGGCACGGTCGTCTGCATCTTCCGCCGCAAGGTGATGGTGCCGACCGAGACGTACATCAAGGAGCGCGGCGGCGAGCAGCCCGGCCGTCCGACCCCGCTCTCCTGAGCCTCTCCTTCCACGACTCCTGAGCCTCTCCCCTTTATAGGGGCCCTCCGTCCGCGGCGGGCCCCCTGAGAGACCCCGGACGGGCAGGCCGCCGTCATCGGCCGCGCCCCACCCGGTACGGGGGCCCTGCTGCCGCAGCCACGCCGGCAGGGCCCCCGCAATCCCCCCCCCGGGGGACTCCCCGACTTTTCCGCAGACCCTCAAACCTTTCGGAGCCGCACGATGGGACGCCTCGCACAGACCGACGGCCTCACCGAGATCCAGCGGGACATCCTCGCCACCGTGCGGGATTTCGTCGACAAGGAGATCATTCCGGTCGCGACCGAGCTGGAGCACAAGGACGAGTACCCCACCGCCATCGTCGAGGGCATGAAGCAGCTCGGCCTGTTCGGCCTGACCATCCCCGAGGAGTACGGCGGCCTCGGCGAGTCGCTGCTCACCTACGCCCTGGTGGTCGAGGAGATCGCCCGCGGCTGGATGTCCGTCTCCGGCATCGTGAACACCCACTTCATCGTGGCTCACATGATCAACGCCCACGGCACCCAGGAGCAGAAGGACTACTTCCTGCCGAAGATGGCGGCCGGCGAGATCCGTGGCGCCTTCTCGATGTCCGAGCCGGGCCTCGGCTCCGACGTTTCGGCCATCTCCACCAAGGCGGTCAAGGAACGTGGGGGCACCTCCCAGCCGGAGGCCGGGGGAGAGTTCTACGTCCTCAACGGCCAGAAGATGTGGCTCACCAACGGCGGCACCTCCACCCTGGTCGCGGTCCTCTGCAAGACCGACGAGGGCGGCAGCACCCCGTACAAGAACATGACCACCTTCCTGATCGAGAAGGAGGCCGGTTTCGGCCCGAACCCCAAGGTTCCCGGCCTGACCGTGCCCGGCAAGATCGAGAAGATGGGCTACAAGGGCGTCGACACCACCGAGCTGGTCCTCCAGGACGTCCGCATCCCGGCCGACCGCATCCTCGGCGGCGTCCCGGGCCGCGGCTTCTACCAGATGATGGACGGCGTCGAGGTCGGCCGCGTCAACGTCGCCGCCCGCGGCTGCGGCGTCGCCCGCCGCGCCTTCGAGCTCGGTATCTCCTACGCCCAGCAGCGCTCCACCTTCGGCAAGAAGATCGCCGAGCACCAGGCGATCCAGTTCAAGCTCGCCGAGATGGCCACCAAGGTCGAGGCCGCCCACCAGATGATGGTCATGGCCGCCCGCAAGAAGGACAGCGGCGAGCGCAACGACCTCGAGGCCGGCATGGCCAAGTACCTCGCCTCCGAGTACTGCAAGGAGGTGGTCGAGGACGCCTTCCGCATCCACGGCGGCTACGGCTTCTCCAAGGAGTACGAGATCGAGCGCCTCTACCGCGAGGCTCCGATGCTGCTCATCGGTGAAGGTACTGCGGAGATCCAGAAGATGATCGTCGGGCGCCGCCTCCTGGAGGAGTACCGGATCGCCGACTGATCCCCGGGCCGCCGGCCGACGCACCACGTCGCCGGGCGGCCCCTCGAACCGCCGGTCGACGGGCGTGCGGGCCCGTCCCGGTGGAGTGCCGTGCCCCGTCATGGGCCCGGCCTGGTCCGCCTGGGTCCGGCACGGCCCTCCGGAAGCGGCCGTAGGGCGTACAGCTGCAACGACGCGCCCTGCGGCCGCTTCCGCACACCCGCTTCCGGCCGCTACGGCCGTTTCGCCCGACGGGTTCCGTCGGCGCACCCGCTGAGACATGAGTCACCAGCCCTGTCCGGTCCCTTGGGAACCGGACCGGGGCGAGCTACGGTCGTAGGGGTGGACGCGCACACGCGCCGCCACCGGACACATGAACGAGCAGGCGGGTTGCCCACCCACCGTGTGCTCCCGATAGCATCCACCGGGACAGCAAGCCGTCCCTCTATTACCGATCCCGCGGTGGCCCCCGTCCAGCGGCCATGATCCCCCGCGACAAAGGTCTTCGATGCCCATCAGCCCGTCCCCTCACACCTCCGTCACGGACCGCGATGCCCTCGCAGCCCCGACGGCCGGTCGGCGACCCCGCGTGACCATCGCGCGCGGAGCCACCCCCTGGTTCGTCCCCACCCTCGCCACGGCCGCCGTGACCACCGCCCTCACCCGGCGCAGCGGCAAGTGGGCCCTGGCGGCGGTACCCGCCTGTGCGCTCAGCGCGGGCATGCTGTGGTTCTTCCGCGACCCCGAGCGTGAGATCGGCACGGGCAGAGTGATCTCCCCCGCCGACGGCGTGGTGCAGAGCATCGACGCCTGGCCGGACGGCCGCACCCGGGTCGCGATCTTCATGAGCCCGCTGAACGTCCACGTCAACCGCGCGCCCCTGCCGGGCACGGTAACGTCGGTCGAGCACGTCGCGGGCGGCTTCGTCCCCGCGTTCAACAAGGACAGCGACCAGAACGAGCGGGTCGTCTGGCACTTCGACACCGAGCTCGGCGACATCGAGATGGTCCAGATCGCGGGGGCCGTGGCCCGCCGCATCGTGCCGTACGTGGACGCCGGAACCAAGGTCGAGCAGGGCGACCGGATCGGTCTGATCCGGTTCGGGTCCCGGGTCGACACCTACCTGCCGGCCGGCGTCGAGGTCGGCGTCGAGGTCGGCCAGAAGACCACAGCCGGGGTGACGCGCCTTGACCGTGACTGATCCTGAGACAATCGTCGGCCTGGACGACGAGGAGACGGCCCTGCGCCGCCGCCGCTGGGCGCGCGACCGCGAGCTGCGCGCCCCGCGCTCTCCCCAGCACCTGTCCACCGCCGACTTCCTGACCCTGGGGAACGCCGTCTGCGGCTTCCTGGCGATCTACTCGATCACCACCGGGGTCCTGGTCCCGCACATCACCAACCCGGACGCCGCTCCGGACCGGCACAGCGCCGCCACCGCGGTCACGCTGCTGCTGATCGGCTCGATGTGCGACCTCTTCGACGGCCTGGTGGCGCGCAAGCTGCGCTCCTCCGCCCTCGGAGCCGAACTGGACAACCTGGCGGACCTGATCAGCTTCGGCATCGCGCCGGCCTACTTCGTCGCGGTCTGGGGCATGGTCTCCCAGGGTTCCAACAGCAAGCTGTCGGCGCTCATCGCCATCACGGTGCTGCTCGCGGTGGTGCTGCGGCTGGCCCGCTTCTCGGCCGTCAAGATGCGGCCCGGGGTGTTCCAGGGCATGCCCTGCCCGATGGGTGCGATGACGGTGATCGCCATCGTGCTGCTCGACCCGCCGTTCCTGCCCGGTCTGCTCGCCATCTTCGGTGCCGCGTACCTGATGGTCAGCCGGATCGAGTACCCGAAGCCGCAGGGGCTGCTGGCCACCGCCACGCTCTGCTGGGTCGTCGTGGCCATCGGCTGCCTGGCCGCCTGGGCCACCGGGCTGCCCGGCGGCGACACCCTGATGCACGTCGGCGCTTTCGCCCAGATCACGCTCGCCGCGATGGCGCCGCTGCTGGTCATCCGCCGCAAGGTGGGGCAGAAGGTCGGCGACGTCCGCGCCCGGCGGGCGGAGTCGCGGCTCGGCTGAGTCCCGCAATTGTCATAAGAGTCAGGGCCCGGAACCTGTTGGTTCCGGGCCCTTCTCATGTGTCATAACAGTCGAGCGCCGCGGGTGCGGGCTCAGGGACCGCCGGTGCGGACGCCGACACGGACGTCGGATCCGCCGGATCCGCCGTCGCTGCGGACTCCGAACTCTTCCGCAATTGTCATAAAAGTCAGGCACCACCGGTGTGCACGCTGAACGCCGAGCGGCGGGCCGCCCGGGCCACGCCCGGGTCCGGGTGCACGCCCGAGACCGCCGTCAGCACCGAGGCCGCCCGCGGGTGCCCGGACTGCCGGGCCCGGGCGAACAGCCGGACCGGGTCGCCCGCCGAGGCACCCTCGACGTGGCCCACCAGCAGCTCGGTCTCGCCGTGGTCGAGCACCGCGGCCGCGGTGTCCACCCAGAGCCAGGCCGCGTCCTCCGCGCCCAGCACGTCCGCCGGGGAGACGCCCTCGTCCGCGCGCTCCGCCAGCCAGAGCAGTGCGTAGGGGCGCAGCACCGGCTCGTCCACCGCGGCGCGCACCGCCTGCTCGGCCGGACCGCCGGCCACCCGCAGCGCCTCGAAGGCCAGCCCGCGCACCAGCGCGTCGTCGCCCTGCGCGGCCTCCAGCAGCTCGCCCACCGCCCGGTCCGCCGGTCGGGCCGCGACCCAGGCCCGGAACTCGGCACGGGCCGGGCCCGGCGAGTAGTCCGCACAGGCGTTCAGCAGCTCGAAGGCGCTCTGCTCGATGTGCCCGGCCGCGGTCTGCGCGACCGTGCAGATCTCCTCCAGCTTCGCCCGCACCGCCCAGTGGCCGAGCGGCGACAGCTCCGCGGCATCGTTCCTGCGCACCAGGGCGCCGACGGCCGCCAGGCCGTCCAGCATCCAGTCCAGGACGGCGGCCACGTCCGAGGGCGCGGCCGGGGTGTCGATCTGCGGCGCGCGGCAGGTGCCGCGGACGGCGGAAACGGCCGAGGCCGCGTGCGGCACCGGCGACAGGCCCGGTCCGCCGAGGCCGGCGCCGACCCGGCGCTCGTCCAGGCCGCGGCGCAGCAGTTCCAGCAGCTCGCTCTCGGCGACCGGGCCGTCCACCAGGTGCAGGAAGGAGAGCAGCTGCGGGGCCTGGTCCACGGCCTGCCCGGCCAGTACGGCGAACACGCCGCGCAGCGCGGCGGGCGGCACCGGGGCGAGCAGGGTCCAGGCGTCGAACAGCGCCGACCAGCCACGCACCACGGCCTCGTCGTCGTGCTCCCAGGCGTGCAGCCGCCAGCCGGGGCCGGCTCCGCCGTCACGGGCCTCCACCAGACCCACCAGCAGCGCCTGCCCCCACGCCTTGGCGGCGGCGCCGACCGTCATGGCCAGTGCCCGGCCCGCCGCGCGGGCGTCCTCCGGGAGCAGCTCACCGCGCTTGTCGACCTCGGCCAGCTCCCCGGCCCAACGGGCGACCCGGACGGCGTCCACCAGCATCCTCCGGGCCAGCGGCGCCAGCTCGGCGGGTGCCGGGAAACCCTCCGGCACGGGAACCCGGCCCCGCCCGGGAGCCGGAGCGGGCCCTCGTCGCCGGGGTACTCCGTTACGGGGGACACCCGCCCCGCCCGGCCTGCCACCGGCGGGCCGGTGGGCCGTTCCGGGGAGACGGGTCACCGTCGCACCGGTACCGATCGTCGGCGGGAGCGGGGCATCACGGTCGCGCGGGTTCCGAGACGTCACGTCGAGCAGTCTTCCCCTTGTACCGGCCTTCTGTCACATCCGGTTGTCCGTACGACCGGGCGACCGGTGGCGGCACCTCCGCAAGATCGGGCAACAACGGCAAACCGCCTGGCCGGAAACGTGTGACCTGGCCATGCCACCGGCGCTGCCCCGGTCGCCGGGAATGCTCGTCCGATCACCGTGCGTACGGGTGGGGGGTAAGGGGTCGGTCCAATTGTTGCCCCTGACGGCAGGGGGCTTTTCACGCGGGGAATCCGCTCCGCCGACTTCCGGCGGGACTGTCCAGCCCGAATCCGGACGGATGGCGGGCGGGGTGGCGGGGTCGTGCTGCACGAGAAGTCGGACCGGCCGACTTCTCGTGCACGCCCGGCGGAATGGCAGAAACGTTCATTCGTGAACGACGGAATCCCCACCGGAAAGCCGGGTGGGGCCCAGCCGAAACCGCCCGCACGGTCAGGGGGCTAGAGCAGCGGCGTGAGCCAGCGGCGGAGGAGCTCGGTGTAGTGGTCCGGGGCGGTGTTCCAGAGGGTGGCGTGGTCGGCGCCGGGGAACGCCTGGAGGCTGACCACGTCGCGGCGGGCGGCAGCCAGCTTCTCCGCGCTGCCGAAGGGGGCTATCCGGTCCTCGGGGCTGTGCAGCAGGAGGGTGGGCACGCGCAGGTCGGTGCCCTCGGCGATACGGCCGAAGTCGGCGAGGTCGACGCCGGTGCGGCCCTGGGCGGCGAGGGCACCGAGTTCGGCGGCGACACCCTGGAAGCCGGCCCGGGCGGCGTCCCGGCGGGCGGAGGCCGGGAGGTCGAGCACGGGCGAGTCGAGGATCAGTCCGCGGATGGCGTGCGACCAGGCGGAGCGGGCCGCCGTCCGGAGGACCATGGTCGCCCCGAGGGACCAGCCGTAGAGGATCACCGCGCCCGCACCGCTGTCGAACGCCAGCCCTACCGCCGACTCGACGTCTCGCCACTCGGTCTCGCCGAAGTGGCTGAGCCCGTCGGGGGAGGCGGGGGCGCCCTGGTCGCCGCGGTAGGTGACGGCGAGGGCGGGCAGGCCGAGCCGGTCGAGGACGGGGAGCACCGGGAGGGTCTGCCGGCGGTCGGCTTCGGGGCCGTGCACCAGGATCACCCAGGTGCCGCGTTTGCCGTCGAGCTGCCAGGCGGGCAGCGCGCCGAGTTCGCCCTCGACGACGGTGTCGGCGAAGGCGAGGCCGAGCGCCTCGGTGGGGTCGCCGAGGTGGACCCGGGGAGTGAGGCGGACCTCGGTGCCGGCGGTGAGGGTGCCCCGGTCGGCGCGGACCAGGCGGCGGGTGACGCCCCGTTCGTCACTGTGCAGGATCTCCTCGACGACCGCGTGCCCGCCGTCCGCCCACTCGACCGCCCAGCGGCCGGGGCGCAGGCTCTCGGGGCCGCGGGTGAAGGTGACCCGGCCGGGGGCGAGACTGTGGACCAGGAGCGGACCGGACTCCTGGACGGCGGTCGCCGGACGGACCATTCGCTCGGAGGCCCGACGGCCGATCAACAGCACGGCGGCCCCGACCGCTGCGGCCGCCACGACGGCGGCGGTTCCCCATCGCATTTCGCTCCCCGCTCTGTTGGTCACGGACCGGACGGTGTTCGAGCACCAGTCCACCGGCGCCCCGCCCGCCCGGCCACCGGGCTAGGCCGTCCGGGTGACCTCGGCGGCGACCCGACGGTGCCGAGGAGAGGCCGGAAGCGGGCGGTGGAGGAGTCGACGGTGGGGCGACGGGGGCCGCTGCGGAGCGTGCCACCGAAAGGCAGGCGTGGCGTGCGATGCGGCCCCGGCCGCCGAACCCACGAAGCGGCCCGGGGCCTGTCTCTCGGATTCCGTCGGATCGGACCGCGGCGTCGGGGTGCGTGCATCGCCAGGCGGACGTGGGGGTACCTCCCGGCCAACGGCTGGGGCGCGTCGCGGGCCCGGCAAGGATCCGGGGGACGGGCCCCGTCCCCGGGCCGGTGCCGCACCGGGCGATCCCACGGGGTGTCAGTCAGCGGCGCCCGCGTGTGACCAACCCCTCCGTGACCTCGGTTGACTCCCGGTTCGGGCCCGTGATGGGATCCTGGGGCCAAACGGAGGCATGGAGAGGAAGCCGGTGGAAGTCCGGCGCGGTCCCGCCACTGTCACCGGGGAGCACGCTCGGAACATCGCCACGGCGGGCCGTCGACGGCCGCTGGAAGGCTCCGGGGGTGCGTTCGACCCGGAAGCCAGGAGACTCTCGCCCCCGTCACGTCGATCCAGGGCGCGGACCCTGAGTGAGGACACGCACGCGATGCAGGCTGCCCCGCCCCGCCGGACTCCGAGCTGCCTTCCGCCGTGCCACCGATGACCCCGCCCGCACCTTCTCCTTCTCCGCGCCCGCTGACCCGCGCCGCCGCGTTCGCGCTCGGCGCCGTCGCGGGCTACGCCGCCGACGCCCGCTTCGCCGACCCCCGCCGGGGCCACCCGGTCGCCGTCTTCGGCAGCGCCGCGACCCGGCTGGAGCGGCGGCTGTGGCGCGACGACCGCGGCGCCGGGGCCGGGTACACGGCGCTGTGCGTGGGCGCGGTGGCGGCGGGCGCGCTCGCCCTGGACCGTACGGTGGGCCGACGCCCGCTGGGCCGGGCGGCGCTGGCGGCGGCCGCGACCTGGACGGTGCTCGGCGGCACCTCGCTGACCCGGGAGGCGCGCACCATCGGCCGCTCGCTGACCGCGGGCGACCTCGCGGCCGCCCGGGAGCGGCTGCCGCACCTGTGCGGGCGGGATCCGAGCGCGCTGGACGGGCAGCAGATCGCCCGGGCGGTGGTCGAGTCGGTGGCCGAGAACACCGCCGACGCCGTGGTGAACGCGCTGACCTGGGGCGCCCTGGCCGGCACCCCCGGACTGCTGGCCTTCCGCGCCGTGAACACCCTGGACGCCATGGTGGGCCACCGCTCGCCGCGCCACGCCCGGTTCGGCTGGGCCTCGGCCCGGCTGGACGACCTGGCGGGCTGGCCGGGCGCCCGGCTGACGGCGCTGCTGACGGTGGCCGCCGCACCCGAGCCCCGGACGGCCTGGCGGGTCTGGCGGCGCGACGGCTCCGCGCACCCGAGCCCGAACGCGGGCCAGGCGGAGGCGGCGTTCGCCGGCGCGGTCGGCGTACGGCTGGGCGGGACGCTGCGGTACGGCGAGCGGATCGAGCACCGGCCGGTCCTGGGAGCGGAGCTGCGGCCGGTGACGGTGGACGACATCGAGCGGGCCTGCGCGCTCTCCCGGCGGGTGGGCGCACTGGCGCTGGGTACGACGGTCGCGGGGCACGTCCTGCTGCGGGCGTTCCTGGGGAAGAGGGGATGGGCATGACGAACGCGCTGCTGGTCGCGGGGACGACCTCGGACGCGGGCAAGAGCGTGGTGACGGCCGGGATCTGCCGCTGGCTCGCCCGCCAGGGCGTGCGGGTCGCGCCGTTCAAGGCGCAGAACATGTCGCTCAACTCCTTCGTCACCGCCGACGGCGCCGAGATCGGCCGCGCCCAGGCGATGCAGGCGCAGGCCGCCCGGGTGGAGCCGGAGGCGGCGATGAACCCGGTGCTGCTCAAACCCGGCGCGGACGGCCGCAGCCAGGTGGTGCTGCTCGGCCGGCCGGTGGCCGAGGTGGGCGCGCTGGACTACCGCGAGCGCAAGCCCGTCCTGCTGGAGCGCGCCCTGGAGTGCCTGGCCGACCTGCGCCGCCGCTACGACGTGGTGGTCTGCGAGGGCGCGGGCTCGCCCGCCGAGATCAACCTGCGCGACCGCGACATCGCCAACATGGGCCTGGCCACGGCCGCCGCCCTGCCGGTGGTGGTGGTCGGGGACATCGACCGCGGCGGAGTCTTCGCGGCGATGTACGGGACGCTGGCGCTGCTGTCGGCGGAGGACCAGCGGCACGTGGCGGGCTGGTTCGTCAACAAGTTCCGCGGCGACGCGCGACTGCTGGCACCCGGGCTGGAGATGCTGCACGAGCTGACCGGCCGTCCGGTGCTGGGCACACTGCCGATGCTGCCCGGGCTCTGGCTGGACGCCGAGGACTCGCTGGACCTGTCCACGGTGGTGGACCGGGCGGACGGGCCCGGGCCGCTCGGCGCGGACGTGCTGCGGGTGGCCGTGGTGCGCTTCCCGCGGCTGTCCAACTTCACCGACGTGGACGCGCTCGCGCAGGAGCCGGGCGTGCTGGTGCGCTGGGCGACCAGGCCGGAGGAACTGGCCGACGCCGACCTGGTGGTGCTGCCCGGCACCCGGGCCACCGTCGCGGACCTCGCCTGGCTGCGCGAGCGCGGCCTGGAGCCGGCCCTGAAGGCGCGGGCGGCGGCCGGGCTGCCGGTCCTCGGGGTCTGCGGCGGCTACCAGATGCTGGCGCACTCGATCGTGGACGAGGTCGAGTCCAAGTCGGGTGCCGTCGAGGGCCTCGGCCTGTTGCCGACCCACGTGCGGTTCGGCATCGAGAAGGTGCTGGCACGGCCGGTCGGCGAGGCGTACGGGCAGCGGGTGGAGGGTTACGAGATCCACCACGGGGTGGTGGCGGTCGAAGGCGGCGACACGTTCGTCTCCGACGGCCACGGGCGGAGTCTGGACGGCTGCCGGGTGGGCTCGGTCTGGGGCACGACCTGGCACGGCGTGCTGGAGAACGACGGGTTCCGCCGCGAACTCCTGCGCGAGGTCGCCGGGTTGTCCGGCCGGGCGTTCGTCCCGGCGCCGGACACCTCCTTCGCCGCGGCGCGCGAGGCCCGGCTGGACCGGCTGGGCGACCTGATCGAGGAGCACGCGGACACCGACGCGCTGTGGAAGCTGATCGAGGGCGGAGTGCCGGCGGCCGGATCGCTGCCGTTCGTCCCGCCCGGGGCCCCTGGGAGTGACGCATGAACCGGGTACGGCAGCAGAGCCGGACGGGACCGCAGGGCCAGGCAGGGCCGCAGAACCGGGCACGACAGGAGTGGGGTACGGCATGAGTGACGTCCGCTATCCGTTCACCGCGATCGTCGGCATGGCCGACCTGCGGCTGGGACTGCTGCTGAACGCGGTCTCCCCGGCCGTGGGCGGCGTGCTGGTGCGCGGCGAGAAGGGCACCGCGAAGTCGACCATGGTGCGCGCGCTGGCCGGCCTGCTGCCGGCCATCGCCGCCGTGGACGGCTGCCGCTTCGCCTGCGACCCGGCCGCGCCCGACCCGCAGTGCCCGGACGGGCCGCACGTCTCCCCGCCCTCCTCCGAACGGCCTTCCCAGCTGGTCGAGTTGCCGGTCGGCGTGGCCGAGGACCGGATCGTCGGCTCGCTCGACCTGGAGCGGGCGCTGGCCGAGGGCGTCAAGGCGTACGAGCCCGGGCTGCTCGCCAGGGCACACCGCGGCGTGCTCTACATCGACGAGGTGAACCTGCTCCAGGACCACGTGGTGGACCTGCTGCTGGACGCCGCCGCGATGGGCCGCTCCTACGTCGAGCGGGAGGGCGTGTCGGTGCGGCACGCGGCCCGGTTCCTGCTCGTCGGCACGATGAACCCGGAGGAGGGCGAGCTGCGGCCGCAGCTGCTCGACCGGTTCGGCCTGACCGTCGAGATCGCCGCCACCCGGGACCCGGCCGAGCGCGCCGAGGTGGTCCGCCGCCGCCTCGCGTACGACGCGGACCCGGCCGGCTTCGCCGCACGATTCGCCGAGGAGGAGCGGGCGCTCGCCGAACACATCACCACGGCCCGGGAGTTGCTGCCCAAGGTCGAGCTGACCGATGTGGCGCTGCGTCAGATCACCGCTGTGTGCGCCGCGTTCGAGGTGGACGGGCTGCGCGCGGACATCGTGATGGCCCGCACGGCGGTCGCACTGGCCGCCTGGGACGGGCGCACCGAGGTGCTGGAGGAGGACGTCCGCAAGGCCGCCCGGCTGGCGCTGCCGCACCGGCGCCGCCGCAACCCCTTCGACGCGCCGGGGCTGGACGAGGAGCAGCTGGACCGGACGCTGGAGGAGCACGCCCGGCAGGAGGACCCGGAGCCCGAGGGCGACGGACCCGGCCCGGACGGCGACGGCGGTCCGGAGGACGGCCCGGACGGGGGCCCGGAGGACGGCGGTCCGGACGGGCGCGGCCCCGACGGTGGTGGTCCCGACAGCGGTGGTCCCGACGGCGGTGGTCCCGACGGCGGTGGCGCGCCCGAACCGTCCGACGGCGGCCCCGAGGTGTCCACCGGCGAGAGCGCCGGGGAGCCCGCCCAGCCGCCCGTACCGGCCCAGCATCCCTCCCCCGCGCGGGAGTCGGCGCCGGTCGCGGCCGGGGACCCGTACCGGACCCGGCTGTTCACCGTGCGGGGCACCGGGCACGGCGCCCAGGGCCGCCGCTCCCCCGCCGAGACCACTGGCGGGCACACCATCCGCGCCCGCCGCCCGCAGGGCGCGCTCGGCCGGCTGCACCTGACCGCAACCCTCCAGGCCGCCGCGCCGCACCAGGCCGCGCGCGGGCGCAGCGGCCGGGCCCTGGTGCTGCACAAGGACGACTTCCGCGAACAGGTCCGCCAGGGACGGGAGTCCAACCTGGTGCTGTTCGTGGTGGACGCCTCCGGCTCGATGGCCGCCCGGCAGCGGATGACCGCCGTCAAGGGCGCGGTGCTGTCGCTGCTGATGGACGCCTACCAGCGCCGCGACAAGATCGGCATGATCACCTTCCGGGGTGCGGGCGCCGAGCTGGCGCTGCCGCCCACCTCCTCGGTGGAGGTCGGCGCGGCCCGGCTGGAGTCGCTGCCCACCGGCGGGCGGACCCCGCTGGCCGCCGGCCTGCTGCGCGCGCACGAGGTGCTGCGGGTGGAGCGGCTGCGCGACCCGAACCGGCGCCCGCTGCTGGTCGTGGTGACCGACGGCCGGGCCACCGGCGGGCGGGACGCGCTCGCCCTCTCGCAGCGCGCGGCCGCCCTGTTCGCGGCGCAGGGCACGGCGAGCGTGGTGCTGGACTGCGAGTCCGGCCCGGTCCGCCTGGGCCTGGCCCGTACGCTGGCCGGGCTGCTCGGCGGCACCACCGTCAGCCTGGACGAGCTGCGCGCCGAGGGCGTGGCCTCGCTCGTCCGCGAGAACCGTCCCACGACCGTCCGCGAGAACCGTGCGACCACCATGCGAAAGGCGGCCTGACCCATGCCCAAGGGTGTCCCCGAGAGCGTTCCCGACGACGGACTGACGACCCGTCAGCGCCGCGCGCTGCCGATCACCGCCGTGCACACCGGCCCGGGCAAGGGCAAGTCCACGGCCGCGTTCGGCATGGCGCTGCGGGCCTGGAACCAGGGCTGGCCGGTCGGGGTGTTCCAGTTCGTGAAGTCCGCCAAGTGGAAGGTCGGCGAGGAGAACGCGCTGCGCGTGCTCGGCGCCTCCGGCGAGGGCGGCACCGTCGACTGGCACAAGATGGGCTCCGGCTGGTCCTGGATCCAGCGCTCCGCCGAGCAGGAGATGTCCAGCGAGGAGGCGGCCAAGGAGGGCTGGGAGCAGGTCAAGCGGGACCTCGCGGCCGAGACCTACCGCTTCTACGTGCTGGACGAGTTCACCTACCCGATGCACTGGGGGTGGGTCGACCCGGACGAGGTGGTGGCCGTGCTCAGGGACCGCCCGGGCAGCCAGCACGTCGTCATCACCGGCCGGTACGCGCCCGAGGCGCTGACCGGATTCGCCGACCTGGTCACCGAGATGACCAAGGTCAAGCACCCCATGGACGCCGGCCGCAAGGGCCAGCGCGGTATCGAGTGGTGAGCCTGCGCACGTGAACATCCCCCGCCTCGTCGTCGCCGCGCCCTCCTCGGGCGCCGGCAAGACCACCGTCGCCACCGGCCTGATCGCGGCGCTCGCCGCCCGCGGGCTGGCGGTGTCGCCGCACAAGGTCGGCCCGGACTACATCGACCCGGGCTACCACGCGCTCGCCGCCGGACGCCCGGGCCGCAACCTGGACGCCTTCATGTGCGGTCCGGAGCGGATCGCACCGCTGTTCCTGCACGGCGCGGCGGGGGCGGACGTCGCGGTGGTCGAGGGCGTCATGGGGCTGTTCGACGGGGCTTCCGGGCGCGGGGAGCTGGCGTCCACGGCGCACGTCGCCAAGCTGTTGCGGGCGCCGGTGGTACTGGTGGTGGACGGCTCCTCGCAGTCCCGCTCGGTGGCCGCGCTGGTGCACGGCTTCGCCTCCTGGGACCCGCAGGTGCGGCTCGCCGGGGTGATCCTCAACCGGGTCGCCTCCGACCGGCACGAGCAGCTCCTGCGCGAGGCGCTGGAGGAGGGCTCCGGCGTACCGGTGCTGGGCGCGCTGCGCCGCTCCGCTGCGGTCGCCACACCGTCCCGCCACCTCGGGCTGATCCCGGCGGTGGAGCGCTCGACGGAGGCTCTCAAGGCGGTCGCCGACATGGGTGAACTGGTGGCCTCCTCGGTCGACTTGGACGCCCTGCTCGAACTCGCCCGGACGGCACCGGAGCTGGATGCCGAGCCGTGGGACCCGTCGGCCGAGGTCACCCCGGTGGCCGGCCGGCCGCGGATCGCGGTGGCGGGCGGCGCGGCCTTCTCGTTCTCGTACGCCGAGAACGCCGAACTGCTCGGCGCAGCGGGCGCGGAGGTGGTCCCGTTCGACCCGCTGCACGCCTCGGCACTGCCCGAGGGCGCGGCCGGCCTGGTGATCGGCGGCGGCTTCCCGGAGCTGTACGTCCGCGAGCTGAGCGGCAACGCCCCGCTGCGCGCCACCATCGCCGCGTTCGCCGCCGCGGGCGGGCCGATCGCCGCCGAGTGCGCCGGGCTGCTCTACCTGGGCCGGGAGCTGGACGGCCTGCCGATGTGCGGCGTGCTGGCCACCGACGCCCGGATGACCGAACGGCTCACCCTCGGCTACCGGGAGGCGGTCGCCCTGCACGACTCCCCGCTGGCCCCGGCCGGCACCAGGCTGCGCGGCCACGAGTTCCACCGCACGGTCTGCGACCCCGGCGCGAGCGAACTCCCCGCCTGGGGCTGGCGCCTCCCGACCGGTCCCCGCACCGAGGGCTTCGCGGGCGGCAACGTGCACGCCTCCTACCTGCACCTGCACTGGGCGGGCGCGCCGACGCTGGCGTCCTCCTTCACGGCCGCGGCGGCGACCTTCGCAGCGGGGGCGGGGGCAGCGGGGACCGCGTAGTTCACGGCTTCGGCCTCGGCGCTCTCGGCTCCGGCCTTGAGGCTCTCGGTCTCGGCGGCGACCCTCCCGGGAAACACCGCGACGCCGCCGGGTGTCCGGCTCCAAGCTCCGTGCATGCATGTGATCGTCCTCAACGGCGGGTCCAGCTCCGGCAAGTCGAGCATCGCCCGGTGCCTGCAGGAGCTGCTGCCGGAGCCTTGGCTGCACATCGGGGCCGACACCATGGTCGACGCGCTGCCGCCGTCGCTGCGCGGTGGCGGTGAGGGGATCGGCGGGCTGGAGGACGGGGACGGCACGGTCGAGGTCGGTCCGGTCTTCGCCGCGCTGGACGCCGCCTGGACGATCGGGGTGGCGGCGATGGCCCGGGCCGGGGCCCGGATCGTGGTGGACGAGGTGTTCCTCGGAGGCGCCTCTTCGCAGGCCCGGTGGCGGGCGGCGCTGGAGGGTCTGGACGTGCTCTGGGTCGGGGTGCACTGCGATCCGGCGGTGGCCGCGGAGCGGGAGGCCGCGCGCGGCGACCGGGTGGCCGGGATGGCCGCCGCGCAGGCGGAAGCGGTGCACCAGGGGGTCGCGTACGACCTGGTGGTGGACAGCTCGCGGGCGGCCGCGGCGGACTGCGCCAGGGCCATTACCGCGCGGGTGCCGGCCGACGGCTCGTCGGGCGTCCAGGCGGGCGCCCAGGCGGGCGTCCGGACCGATGTGCAGGCCGACGTGCAGGCCGACGCGGCCTCGTAGGCCCGCGGACTACTCGCGGTCGAGCAGCGCGGCGAGGTAGCGTGCCACCTCGTCGCGCAGCTCCTCGGGCGCCGGGATGTGCCAGTGCCCACTGCCCGCCGTCGCGTTGAACAGCACTCCGTCGCACCAGCGGATCAGACGGCGGGCATCGGCCGTCGGGTCCGCCGAGCCGCACTGCGCGAGCAGCACGGCGGCGATGTCGGCGAAGCGCCCGCCCAAGCGGTCGTAGACGGCACGCAGTTCGGGCCGCCGGGTGGCCTCCAGGGCCAGTTCCAGGCGGGCCAGGGTGAGCCGGCGGCCGCTGGTGAGCGCCTGGTGCAGCAGGTCGGCGCCGACCCGGACGAGCAGGTCCCGCGCGGAGGCGGGGCTGGGCGGCGCCGCGGCGGGGGGCTCCACGGTGAGGAACGGGTAGTCCTCGGTCTCCCGCTCGACGATCCGGGTGAGTGCGAGTTCGAGCAGGGCGGCCCTGGTCCGGGCGAGGTTGGACGTCGAGCCGGCGGGCAGGCCGGCCTCCTCGTCCACGGCGCGGTGGGTCAGCCCGCGCAGGCCGCGCTCGGCGATCAGGGCGATGGCGGCGTCGGCGATCAGGGTCGGGCGCGGGGGCGTCATGGGTCCGATCATGGCCTTTCCCCTCGGGCGATCCCAATTTACTACAGCGGTAGTGTCCAGCCAACTACATCTGTAGTACGGTGCTGGCAGGCGCACACTACGGATGTAGTGCAAGGAGAGGAGTCCCCTCATGGACAGCCCACAGGGCAGGCAGCAAGCGATCGTCATCGGCGGCGGCATCGGCGGACTCACCGCCGCCCTCGCCCTCCATCGGCAGGGCGTCCCGGTACGCGTCCACGAGCGCGCCGACTCCCTCGAACCCGTCGGCGCCGGGCTCGCCCTGGCCCCCAACGCCCTGCGCTCCCTCGACCGGCTCGGCGTCGGCGAGCGCCTGCGCGCCCTCGCCACCCCGCACCCCGCCGTCGGCCTGCGCCACCCCTCCGGCCGCTGGCTCGCCCGCACCAGCACCTCGGTCTTCGAGGCCTACTTCGGCGACACCATCGCCGCCGTCGCCCGCGCCGACGTCATCGCCGCCCTGGTCGACGCGCTCCCGGAGGGCACCGTCCGCACCGGCTCGCCCGCGACCCTCGTCACCCCCGGCAGCGCCACCGAGCCCGCCGTCGTCCGCACCCCCGACGGGGAGCGGACGGCCGGCCTGGTCGTCGCCGCCGACGGCATCCGCTCCGCGGCCCGGGGCCTGCTCTTCCCCCGGCACCCCGGACCCCGCTACAGCGGTTTCACCACCTGGCGCGCCGTCGTCACCCCCGACCGCCGCCCGGCCGCCGTCGGCGAGGTGTGGGGCCGCGGGCAGCTCGCCGGAACCGTCCCGCTCGCCGACGGCCGGGTCTACGTCTACGGCGCCGCCCTCGCCCCGGCCGGCGAGCGGGCCGCCGACGGGGACGAGCGGGCCGAACTCCTGCGCCGGTACGGCGACTGGTGCGCCCCCGTACCGCAGCTGTTCGCCCTGGCCGAGCCCGAGCGCGTCCTGCGCCACGACGTCTGGGACCTCGCCGACCCGCTGCCCGCCCACCACCACGGCCGGGTCGCCCTTCTCGGCGACGCCGCCCACGCGATGTGCCCCTTCCAGGGCCAGGGCGCCTGCCAGGCCATCGAGGACGCCCTCGTCCTCGCCTCCCTGCTCACCCCCGACACCGACCCGGCCGCCGCCCTGCCCGCCTACACCGCCGCCCGGCTCCCCCGCACCACCGCCGTCGTCGCCGGCTCCCGCCGCATCGGCGGCCTCGTCGCCCTCCGCTCCCCCGTCTCCACCGGCCTGCGCACCGCCGCCCTCACCCTCGCCGGCCTCCTCCCCGCCCGCGCCCTGCTGAGCCGCTCGGCCCCGACGTACAACTGGCAGCCGCCGGCCCTGGGCGGGGCGGGGTGAGGAGACCTGCCGTCCGCCGAGCAGGCGCACCACGGCGGTCCGGCCGCGGGGGCTACGCGCCGGCATCGTTCGGATGCCTGGGCAAGGCGTGGACGAAGTGAACGGTACGGGCCGCCTCATCCACCACGTTCCGCACGTCAATCGCCGTTCGGCCGCCGGGCTGCCGGTGTCGGTGGGGGTTGCGATGATGCGCGCCATGAGTGACGCCGGCCGTCGGGCCATCGCCGAGTACTGGGACGCGGCCGCTGCGGCCTTCGACGAGGAGCCCGACCACGGGTTGCGGGAGGAACCGGTGCGGGCGGCGTGGCTGCGGCGGGTACGGGGCTGGGTGCCGGGCGGAGCGGCGGATGTGCTGGACGTCGGGTGCGGCACCGGGTCGCTGTCGCTGCTGCTCGCGGCGGACGGGCACCGGGTGACGGGGCTGGACCTGGCGCCGCGGATGGTCGGGCGGGCCAGGGCGAAGCTGGTCGCGGCGGGGCTGACGGCGCGGTTCCTGGTGGCAGACGCGAGCGCACCGCCGGTCGGGGACGGGAGCTTCGACGTGCTGCTGTCGCGCCACCTGCTCTGGACGCTCCCCGAGCCCGAGCGGGCGCTGCGCGCCTGGGTGCGGCTGCTGCGGCCCGGCGGCCGGCTCGTCCTGGTCGAGGGCCGCTGGCGCGAGGCCGGGCAGGCCGCCGCCTCGCCGTACGCGACCGGGGCCGGGCGGCTGCCGTGGGGCGGAGGGATCGGGGCGGAGGAACTCGCGGCGGCTGTCCGTCCGCTGGTGTCCGAGTTTCGGGTCGAGCCGCTCGGTGGGGAGGCCGAGCTGTGGGGCGGATCGGTGGACGACGAGCGGTACGCGCTGGTCGCCCGCCGTTGAGCGGCCTGCCGGGCGTCCGCGCCGGGCGCGCCGGGCGAAGGTACCGTCGAGCGGGTCGGACCGGTGGCAGGCGGCGCAGCGCAGCCGGGTGTGGATCGCCACCGCACCCGTGAAAACGTCCTCGCGCCCGTCGGCCGGGACCGGGAGGAGGCCGGCTCCCCGCAGTCTGTGCCGTGCTGCGTGACAGCGTGCCAGGAGGTACCGACAACGACCGCGGGGGCGGCGTCGGCCCCGGCTCAGAGGAGCGGCTCGGTGTCCCCGTGCGCGACGAGGAGCTTGCGCAGCAGGGCGTCGAGCTGCGTGCGCTCGTCCGCGTCGAGGGCCGAGAGGATGCGCTCCTCGTTGTGGACGTGACCGGCCAGGGCGCCGTCGATCAGCTCCTTGCCGGCCGGGGTGAGGCGGACCAGGACGGCCCGGCGGTCGGTCGGGCAGGGGTTGCGCTCGACCAGGCCCTTGGCGGACAGCCGGTCGACCCGGTTGGTGATGGCGCCCGAGGTGACCATCGCGGACTTGAGCAGCGCGCGGGCGTTGAGCTCGTACGGCTCGCCGGAGCGGCGCAGGGTGGCCAGCACGTCGAACTCGGAGGAGTCCAGGCCGCAGGCGGTGAAGTACTCGCGCAGGGCGTTGTCGACCCGGACGCTGAGCCGTCGCAGCCGGCCGATCAGCGCCATGGGCCCGGCGTCCAGATCGGGGCGGGCCCGGGCCCACTGCTCGACGATGTCGTCCACGGTGTCGCGCTGCTGCATGCCCGCCGCCCTCCCGGAGCCGTCTGTCCGAAGCCGTCCACTCGACGCAGATATCTTAACATTCACATACTTGACGTTCTCCGATCCCCGGCGTAGAAAGTATCTCAACGTTCATATAGTCAACGCTCAGGGGGACGTCATGGACCGCAAGCGCGCAGCGATCGCCGCCACCGCCGCACTCGCCCCGGCCGCGTGGGGCACCACCTACCTCGTCACCACCCAGCTGCTGCCCGAGGGCCGCCCGCTGCTGCTCGCCGCGCTCCGCGCGCTCCCCGCCGGACTGCTCCTGCTGCTGATCGGCCGCCGACTCCCCAAGGGGCGCTGGTGGGGGCGCGCAGCCGTACTCGGGATGCTCAACATCGGGCTGTTCTTCCCGCTGATGTTCGTCGGCGCCTACCGCCTGCCCGGCGGCGTCGCCGCCACCATCGGGGCGATCCAGCCGCTGCTCGTCGCCGGGTTCTCGATCGGCGTGCTGCGGGTGCTGCCCGGACGGCGGGCGGTGATCGCCGGCCTGGTCGGGGTCGGCGGAGTGGCCCTGCTGGTGCTCAAGAGCGGCGCGCGACTGGACGGCATCGGGATCGCCGCGATGGTCGCCGGGGTCGCGCTGATGGCCATGGGCACCGTCCTCACCCGCCGCTGGGGCCGCCCCGAGGGCGCCACCCTGCTCGACCTCACCGCCTGGCAGCTCCTGGCCGGCTCGGTCTTCCTCGTCCCGCTCGCGGCCGTGGTCGAGGGCGCGCCGCCCGCCCTGAGCGCCGCCAACCTGGCCGGCTTCACCTACCTCGGCCTGATCGGCACCGCCCTCGGCTACTTCCTCTGGTTCCGCGGCATCGAACACCTCGGCGCCGGCCCGGCCTCGTTCCTGGGCCTGATCAACCCGGTCGTCGCCACCCTCGGCGGCCTCGTCGTCCTCGGCCAGACCCTCACCCCCTGGCAGCTCCTCGGCCTTCTCCTCGCCCTCGCCGCCATGCTCGCCGGCCAGGCCCCCGCCCGCCGCACCCCGGCCCCGGCCCCGGCCCCGGCTCAGGTTCAGGCTCAGGCTCAGGCGCCTGCTCCCGCTGCCGCCCCGGCCCCTGTCCCCCGCCCCGAACCGGCCGCCACGCGCTGACCAGCGCCCCCGCACGCCTGCGCCCCGCCGAGTC
>NZ_JBHVFE010000079.1:0-25073 GCF_042801945.1 Kitasatospora sp. NPDC057542 | reverse complement strand
AGACGGCTCTGACACACCCGATGTTTGGCCTTGCGGACGGCTCAGTGCAGTGCTGGCAGGCGGCAGTGTCCCCATACAGTCGGCAGAAGCGGATGCGGCACACGCTCGATGCCGGGGCGCTGGGAACGGAACATCACGGCGGCCGCCGGACTGTTCTTATGGGTCTCGCTGAGTCCGGTGGTCGGATCGCGGTCGGTTGAAGCGTCGGTTCTGCATCCGCTCGTCTCATCGCCGATCCGCACGACGCTGTGCACGTTTATCCGTACCCGGCTGAGCACTTCAACGAGTACGCGGACACCAGCCCTCCGGCGCGTCCAGGAACGAGGCCCTGGCCGCGACTTGTCAGAGGGTGTTCTGCGGGCCTTTGCCGGATTTCAGATGGAGTTGGTCTCCAGGGTGCCCGGTGTCGGATTGGTAAGGGCGAACAGGCCTGGCTCGGGCTCGGTGAGGATGCCGCGGGTCACCAGGCGCTTCAGCTTCGCTCGGGTGCCTTCGGTGTGCCGCGGCTCGGTGCCGAGGCCGAGCGCCTGGCAGACGTCCTTGGCGCGGAGTCCGTCCCGGGCCTTCTCGATGGCGGCCAGGATCTCGCGGTATCCGGGCGGCAGCAGCTCCGGCAGCTGGATGCCGTCCTCGGCGGTCAGCTCCGCCAGGGTCTCACGGGTGATCTCCAGACGTTTCAAGGTGTCTTCGGCAGCCGCGAGTTGTTCGGCGAGTCGGGCGATCTGGTCACGCAGCTGTTCGGCCGTCTCGCGGACGAGCTGCTGCCGGGTCTCGATCTTGTCCAGGAGTTCCCTCATCGACGCTCCTGCGGGTCGGGGGTGGCGTGTGCCAGGTCGGCGGGTCGCGCCAGGTCGGGGTGGTGGCGCGGGTGAGACGGCGGAGCATGACGTCGGTCATGGACCAGTGGATCATCGCGACCGAGCTGGCCGGCTTCGACTCGAAGTCGCGCACCAGGCGCCGGTGGAGCATGAGCGTGCCCAGGGTCTGCTCGACCACCCATCGCTTCGGCTCCGGCGTGAACCCTCTCGCGCCGGGCTCACGCTGGACGATCTCGACATCGACGCCGAGAGCGGCGCCGTGCTCGACCACCGCGTTCTTGAAGCCGGCGTCCGCCCACGCCTTCGTCACCGTGGGTGCGGCGTGGACGACCTTGTCCAGCAGGCTGATCCCGATCGCGTTGTCGTGGACACTGGCCGCGACCACGACGACGGCGACGATCAGGCCGAGCACGTCGGTGGCGATGCCCCGCTTGCGGCCCGGGCTCTTCTTTCCCGGGTCGAGCCCGGTCGTTTCCTTGGGCGCGTTCGTCGAGGCGCGTACCGTCTGGGAGTCCAGGACGACGGCGATGGGGTCCTCGTGCCGCCTCCGGCTCTCGCGGACCTGCCAGCGCAGCAGGTCGTGGATGGTCTCGGTGGTGCCGTCGTCGCGCCACGTGCCGAAGTAGTAGTAGACGGCGCTGGGCGGCGGGAGGTCGTGCGGCAGGGTAGCGCCACTGGCAGCCGGTGCGGGCCTGGTAAAGGATGGCGTTGAGGATCTCCCGCATGTCGTAGCGGCCCTGGTGCCCGCTGACCGACGGGTGCCGCCCTTTCCAGGCCGTGATGACCGGCCGGATCAGCTCCCACGCCTCATCCGACAGGTCACTCGGGTAGGGACTGCGCTCGCTCATACCTACAGCAGACCGCGTCCTCGCCGAACGTCAACCCACTTGACAGGAAGCCGACTTCGACACAGCGGACGAACCGCTCACACCCTCACAGAACTCCCTCTGAGAGCACTTGTGGGCGAACGCTGAGAGCACTGAGGCGAACTTCTCCCTGCAAATGTTGGTGAGAAACGAGAGCGGCTGGTGTGGCTGTGTCGGGTGGTCAGACTTCGGGGTAGTAGTCGAAGATCCCTGCCTGTATGAGCCGCTCTTCTTCGCGCCAGTGGAGGAACCGCGGCGGGCGCGTGTCACGGATGCTGATGGCGTCGTCGTACTGGTCGGTCACCAAGTTGATCAGGAACTCGGCCATGCCGCAGGGGTAGAGCGTCCAGCGCGACTTGGTGTGCCGGCCGCATACGAGGACGGGCCACTGGTTGGGGTCCTCTCCGGTGGTGACCCGGCAGAGGATGTCGGGGCCGGGGGTGCGGCCCCAGATCATGATGTCCTCGGGAGCGACATCGGGGCGCCGGTACTCGGGAGTATGGTGCCAGGTGTCCTGGGCTCCTGGGGTGTCCTCGGCGATGCTCCCTTCGGCGTAGAGGCTGTCCGGGGCCGGGACCGGACGGAGGATGTAGGCGACTCTGTTGATGCCGTCGGCGCCGTAGGTCTCCAGGAAGGACCTGTAGTCCGCAGGCAGGCGGGTGTCGAGCTCATGCTCGGCACCCGCCCAGTCGATCTGCTCGTCGATGCCGGTGTCGGTTGGCATGATCTGTGCCAGCGCCGCGATCCCGGGATGCATCGCCATGTCCTGCCCTTTCGCTCGGTTGGATCAACCTGGCGTCGGTCAGGATGCTTGCTCCTGCCGGGCTCGGGTGGTGGCGAGGCGGTATGAGTCGGTGCCGGTCTCGATGATGTTGCCGCCGAAGGTCAGGCGGTCGACGATGGCCGCGCAGAGGCGGGGCTGGGGCCAGACCGCTACCACCGATGAGAGCGCTTTGGCCTACCCAGCCCCGTTCGGGCTGCGAGACTGGTGATCATGACTGACCGCGACCGTCGCAGGCTCTCCCTGCGCTTCTCCGAGTCCGCCGTCGACGCTCCCGTGCCCGCCCAGTCCGGCGGGCGCCGGCTGCTGCCGGTCGAGCAGGGTGCCGACTTCCGCCAGCCGCCCGGCGAGACCACGGCCGTGCCAGCCCCGGCCCGCCGCCGCCTCTCGCCCGGCGGCCTGACGTTCTCCGACCCGGACCGGCAGATCTGACTGGTCCTGCCGTCCCGGCCGCGGGCCGTGACCTGCGGCGGTTTCAAATTTGGGCCCTCACATGAGGGCCCAAAAGTAGAAGTCCCCGCCGCTGTCCTGCGGGTTTCTACCAGCCGTCCATCGCCCGGACGTCCCCGGAGAGGGCGTAGCGGCGGCAGGCGAGGATCTCCTCGGTGGTGATGCCGATGTCGTTCGCGAGGCGGGCGAGACCAGCGTCCTCGGCCTGGGGGTCGGAGACGTAGGTCGGCACGACTTCGAGGGCGAGCGCACCGATGCCGAGCTGGGCGGCACGCTGCTGTGTGAGCGCGTCGCGGCCGACGCTCAGATGACGGCGCCAGGCCTCGGCGGTGATGCCGTCCGGGGCGGGTCCGGTTTCCAGCTCGGCGGCCGGGATGTCGGGGCGGGCGCGGACCTCGGCGACCGCGGCGGCGACGATGCCGCCGACCATCTCGGCCGGGAGCGCGGCGCCGTCGGCGTCCTGGTGGGTGTCGGCGAGGCGTTCGGCGATCAGGTCGGTGAGCTCCGCGGTGCGGCCTTTGAGGTCGACGACCGTGCGCACCGGCAGAACCAGGCCGGTGGTGTCCCACGCGTGGGACACCACGAGCTCGGCCTGCACGGTGTCCTCGATCGCCTCGGCGACGGCCGCCAGGTCGAGCAGCCGGTACGCGGTCGAGCGGCCGATCCCGAACTCGGCGAGCGCGTACGCCAGCCACGACGGGTACTCGAGGACGGTCCACACCCGGGCCTGGTGGGCGGCACGGACCCGGCGGGCGAGGACCAGGACGGCGGCTCGGACGTCCTCGATCGCGGTGCGCAGCTGCTCGGTCAGCTCCCGGGCCCGCGCTGATGAGGATCCGCGAAAACGGCCAGGCATGCTCTCCGTTCCCAGTTGGTTGGACTGTTCAACGGTCTGAGGAGGGTGGGGAGCGGGGGCCCCGAGGGTGGTCAGCGGGTCAGGTCACGGCACTCTCCGCAGTGGCGGAACGCCGGGCATGCGGCCGATGACGCATGCGGCCGATGACGGGCCGGGCGGCTTCCGGGGTGGCCAGTAGCGCGACGATGGTGATCGGCTGCTGGCAGTGCGGGCAGTCGCGTGTCGCGGTCGGCTCCAGGGGGTCTCGGACCGGGGTCTGCTGCCGTGAGGCGGTGCGGGTCGGCAGCGGAGGGGACTCGATGCGGGCCGGTGGTGCGGAGGGTCGTGCCTGTCGGAGACGGCGGGCTCGTTCCTCGTCCGGGGCCTGGTCGCGGCGGTGCTCGGCCTCGCGGCGGCAGACCATCGAGCAGTAGACGGTGCGGACGGTCTTGCCGGCCTGGAACGGGTCGTCACAGACGGGGCAGGTCCGGGTCTCCATCTGGGCCTCGCTGTGGCGGGACGCGGTCCGGCACTCGGCCGAGCAGAACTTCCGCAGCCCGCGCCAGTCGACCATTTCCATAAACTATGAATATAAAAATGCTATGCTTCGAGCATGAGTCGTCAAGACACCGCTCCTGGCGCGTCCGCCGCCATCGGGGCAGCCCTCTACGGCCTGGCCACCAGGGCCGCGAGACGCCTGCCCCGGGACATGAGCCTGACGTCCGCCGCCACCCTGGCCACCCTGGACCGGGCCGGACCGCGGCGCATCACCGATCTGGCCGCGGTCGAGGGCGTCACCCAGCCCGCGATGACCACCCTGGTCCGGGTGATGGAGGAGTCCGGCCTGGTCGAGCGGCGGGGTGACGCGTCCGACAAGCGGGTTACGCTGGTGTGCCTGACCGAGGCCGGTGCCTCCTATGTCCGGACGCGGCGCCAGGCGGGCGTCCACGCGTTCGAGCGGTTGATCGGCGAGCTCACCGGCGACGAGGTCGAGGCGCTGGTGGCGGCCCTTCCGGCGCTGACGCATCTGGCAGAGCTCGAAAGCCAGGACCGCGAAGGGCCGAAGCAGTGACCGGGCAGCCGGTCGGCGCGGTCGCGGTGGAGACGTTCCCGGTAGCGCGTTCCGAGGCGCGGCTGCTGGTCCCCGCCCTGATGTTCATCGCTCTGGTCGTGGCGGCGGTCGCCAGTCTCGGGACGCCGCTCATCACCAGCGTGGCGACCTCGTTCCACGTCTCGCTCGGCAGCGCGCAGTGGACGCTGACCGTCGCGCTGCTCAGCGGCGCCGTCGCCACGCCGGTCCTGGGCCGGCTCGGAGCCGGCCCGCACCGGCGGGCCACGATCCTCGCCACGCTGGCGGTCGTCGTCGCCGGCAGCGCGCTCACCGTGCTGCCGCTGCCGTTCGCGTGGCTGCTGGCCGGCAGGGCGGCCCAGGGCGTCGGGCTCGGGCTGACGGCGCTGATGATGGGCGTGGCCCGGGACCACCTCCCCGAGGAGCGCAGCGCGGCCGTGATCGCCCTGATCTCGGTGGTCTCGATCATCGGGGCCGGCGTCGGCTACCCGCTGGCCGCACTGCTCGCCGAGTTCGGCGGGGTACGGGCCGCTTATGGCCTCGGCCTGGTCGTCACCGCCGCCGCCCTCCTGACCGCGTGGCGCTCCATGCCCGAAGCCCCCGAAGGCCGCTCCGCCCACGTGGACGTGGCAGGCGCGGTCGTCCTGGCCGCTGCGCTGCTCCTGGTGCTGTTCCTCGCCGGCGAACGGAATCTGTGGAGCCGGCACCTCGCCGTGGCGGCGGGCCTCGCCGTCGTCGCGGTGGTGCTCCTCTGCGTCTGGGCCGTCATCGAGCTGCGCAGCACGACGCCCCTGGTCGATGTGCGGGCGGTGCGGCACCCGGCGGTCGCCGGGGCGAACCTCGCCATGTTCGTCGGCGGGATCGGCATGTACCTCCTGCTCACGCTCATCACCCGGTACGCGCAGACGCCGCACGGCGCCGGCTACGGCTTCGGGCTGACGACCTTCGTCGCCGGGCTGGTCCTCATCCCGTTCTCGGTGCTGGGGTTCGTCGCCGGCAAGCTCACGCCGCGGGTCCGGACGCGGATCGCCGACCCCCTGCTCCTGGCCGGCAGTGCCGTCGTGGTCGGCGGCGGGTTCGCCCTGTTCGCGGCGGCCCGGTCAGACCTGGCCGAACTGTTCGCGGCGATGGGCGTGCTCGGCTTCGGCGTCGGCGGCTTCTCGGCCGCGATGCCCGGCGTCATCCTGGCCGTCACCCCGAGGAGCGAGACGTCGAGCGCCATGAGCTTCAACTACGTCGTCCGCAGCGTCGGGTACTCCCTGGGCAGTGCCATCGGCGGCCTGATCCTCGCCGCGGGCACCGGCCCCGGCCACCTCTTCCCCGACGACAGCGCCTACACCACCGCGGCGCTGGTCGGCATCGGCGCCATGGCGATCACGACGCTGACAAGCCTCGCTCTCGCCCGCCGACGCCCGTCCTAGACCAACTCGTAAGCTAGACACACTTATTACAACACTGGAGGTGCCATGCCCAAGGGATACTGGGTCAGCGTCTACCGCACCATTTCGGACCCTGAGAAGCTGGCTGCTTACAACAAGCTGGCTGGTCCGGCCGTCAAGGCCGGGGGCGGCCGGACCATCGTCCGCGGCGGTCGGGTCGTGGCGCATGACGCCGGAATCGCCGAGCGCACCATCCTGGTCGAGTTCGACAGCTTCGAGCAGGCCGTCGCGGCGCGCGAGAGCGCGGCCTACCAGGAGGCGCTGGTCGCCCTCTCCGACGGCGTCGAGCGCGACTTCCGCATCGTCGAAGGCATCGACTGACCGAGGTGCAGTCGGATCTTCACTGAAGATCCACCATCTTGGTTTCCGCTGGTGCGGCGGGGTTCGTGGGTGCTCGTGCTGGTCGTGGGCGGCTGTCTTCGGTCTTGATCGTCTGTCAGCGGTCGAGTTCGAGGTGCGTCAGGACGAGCAGGGCGCGGAGCAGGCTGGTGGCGCGGGCGGGGCTCGTGCGGAGTTTGGTGAGGAGATGCGCCAGGTCTTCAGGTGCGCGAAGCCGTGCTCGACGGGGGCGCGGCAGCGTGAGGAACTACGCGAGCGGGTCTGGCCAACACCTGAGCACCGGGTGAGGAAATTCAAAGAGCCCTATCAGCGCCTCGTCGACCGGGCCGGCCTGCTCCTGGTCCTCGTCCATGCCCGGCTCCCCCACCACACCACACCACCGGGCCGCCGAGCAGAGCAGCAGCGCCGTGACCCCGGCGCTGCTGGCCTCCCACCGGCCGGGTCCCCGCGGAACGCCCCCCTGCTCCCTCAGGACCTGGCCGGCTGCGCTCCGTTCCCGGACGCTCGGAGCGCGGGTCTACGGGGCGGTGCGCCTGCGGCGGCGGGCGGCCTGCTACATCTCGGCCTCGGCCAGGTGCCGGCGGCCGGCGGCGAGGCCTTGGCGGACCTGTTCCTCGACGGCGGTGAACACGCGGTGGTAGGTGCGGTCGTACGCCTCGATCAGCTGGTAGGTCCACATGCCCGGGACGGCGTCCCGGCCCAGGAGCTCCCGCTCGACCAGGCCGGCCTGCTCCTCGTGCCCGGCCTGGCGCAGCATCCGCACCGCCTCGGCGAGCATCCGGTCGGCGCCGCCAGTCATGTGGTGCACCGCGTACAGGTGACCGCGGGCCCGCTCGGTGTACTCCAGCGCCTTCGCCGGCATCCCCAGCGCCTCGATGGTCGCGTCGTCCACCCCGGGCGGCCGGCGGTGCGCCTCGTCCGGCTCTTCGGTCCCGACGCCATCCGCCACCGATGCCTCCCGACGCGCTCGCCCGACCCCCTTCACCGTCGTCCGGCCCGGGAGCAGGCGCACGCGGGGAAGGGCCGACCGGCGGGTCAGACCGCCGGTTCCAGTGCGGTGTCCGGGTGGGCGGCCTGCTTGAGCTTCATCTCAGCCTTGTGCCGGTTCCCCACCCCTGCCCAGTGCTCGTGGGAGTACAACTCGGCGCCGACCGCAGCGAACACGGCCCGCTGCTCCTCGGTCGCCTCGGCGGCCCAGTCGGCCTCGGCGGTGTACCAGTGGCGCTGGAGTTCGAGCCGGTCAGCGGGGAAAACGGTGTCGGACACCGGCCCATCGTAGGTCGCACACCCGTGCGGCCGAGAGGGCGACCCCGCCACCGGCCACGCTGCTTTGCCGGCCTCCCACCGGCCGGGCCCTTGTGGAACGCATCCCCGTCGTTCCCAAACCCGGCCGAGCTGCGCCCCGCCTCCGTCCGTCGCAGGCCCGTAGGCCTGCCGGGTGTGTCCGCGACGGCAGGAGCGGGAGCAGCCGCAGCAAGCCCTTGCCGTGCTGGGCGCCCGACCCCGTCGCCGACGACGCGAACCGTGCGGTGATGCAGGCTTGCGCCCTGCTCCGCGCCGCCGAGGCGCACCTGGTCGACGCCGGCACGGCAGGTGTTCGGGCGCTGCCCTTCGATCGAGTGCGGCCGAGCAGGCCGTCGCCTTCCAGCGGTGACCGCCGCTGGCGTATCTCCAATCGGTTCTGCCGATCCCTGGTCTGGCCGGTACGCACTGCGTAGTCTCAGATCTGACTGTCCGGCAGCACCAGAGCCCGGGGGACCAATGGCTCACGAGGCAGGCCCAGGCCAGATCTTCGGTGGCAAGTACCGGCTGATCTCCAGTTTGAGGTCTGGCCGCTTCGGCCGGGCCTGGGAGGCCCAGGACGGGGCATCGCAGGTAGACGTTGCGATCAAGGAAGCCTCACTCAGGTCGCCACCGAGCCCACGATCGCCGCCAAGAACACTCCCGGCAAATTCCATCAGGGAGACCTCCCTCTGTGACGGTGGGACGATCTTGTCCAAGTCGAGCGCTTTCTCATGCCGCTAACCTCCCCACATGGAAGCCGATCGCTGTACAAGGAAACAGAAAAATGACCTTTATGGACATCCTGATCTGGGCCGGAATCATCTGGGCTGTCGTCATGGTTATCGGCCGGCTCTCCTCGAACCAGGACGATGCCAACAGGCGATCGCGTTACAACGGCGGCGGTGACAGCGGAGGCGGTGACAGCGGCGGTGGCACCGGAAGTGGCTGCGGGGGAGGAGGCGGTGGCGCCGGAAGTGGCTGCGGCGGAGGCGGAGGCGGAAGTGGCTGCGGCGGAGGCGGAGGCGGAAGTGGCTGCGGCGGAGGTTGCGGCGGAGGCGGCAGCTAAATGGTCGGCTGCACCGGTGCCTCGCCGCGATCAGAGCGGTTGACACAAACCGCTGCCAATGCGGCCATCCAGGACGGAGATGCGGCGTGATTCAAGGACGGTTCTCACGACGGCTCGACCGCATGCAGTCCGCCGTCGACGCGCTTGAACTCCCCCCTGCCGTCTACAAGACCTGTCCCTTTCAGCCTCGGGAGCTTGTCGAGACCGGACTACGGCAGTGGTTACGGTGCTGCGGAGCGGCCCTGCTGGACAAGCAGATCATCGGCATGCCCTCATTAGCCGTGGACGAGGCGTGGCACGGGCTGATTCTGTGCACCGCACGCTACGCAGCCTTCTGCCAGGCAAGCTACGGACAATTCCTGCATCACCATCCCCAGGGTGGTGAACTCCCCGGGAATGCGAAACGCGCAGGATCGATGCGGGAACAGCTACATCGGACGGCCGTGGCGTGGTCACTCGTGGCCCGGCCCGACGAGAAATGCGTCCTGTGGGAGCTCGATGTGCGGGTGGGCGTGCCTGAACCGTGGAGCGTGAGCCCGCCTTGCTGACCCTTGCCCGGGACACGCCGCTGGACCGGGCAGGCGGCCGCGTGCCGGCTGACGGAGGCTGATGACCCGGGTATCGACCCGCTGTGGGGCAACCTGATGGAACCGCTGATTTTCTTGGCCGAGCAGAACACCTTGGAGATCGGCTTTTACTCCGGGGCTTCCGGGGTGCCGCGGCGGGCCCGGAGGCGTGTGCGCTGTAGGGGTGCACCCCGCCACTTCTGGACGAGCCCACCGCGGGACTTGAGCGCCGGGGTGACCTGCCGCGCCTGGCGGGTCCTCGCGCCGACTGTCGTGGGACCCTCGCCGTCGTACGGCAGGCTGCCGGGCCGGTCATGGCCCGCCAGGTCGGCGAAATGGGGGGTGGACGTGAGCGTGCGCCGCTACCTGCTGAGCAGCACCCCGGCCGCCCGGCGCGGCCTCGGCCTCGGACCCGGCGCCCGCAACGCCCTCCACCGCCCACCCGGCCGCCAGCAACCACCCTGGACCCGCCCCGCGCCAGCCCCGGACCCTCCGGCCCGCCCACAGCCGCCCCAGGCCACCCACCCGGCCGCCGTCGACGCCATCGCCGCGCCGCGCCACCTCACCCCGGCCGCCGTCCTCGAGTCCGCGCTCCACCTCGCCCAGGCCCTGCTGGAGCGCCCCATCGAGGACCCGCTCCTCCTGGAGGCCGCAGCCGGCGTCACCGCCGGAATCCCGCAGTACCTCGCCGCCGCCCGCACCCCACCACCCACGCCGTCCACCCCGCCCACCCGGCCAGTTCGCGCGGGCGGGTTCAGGAGACGCTTTCTGCTTCGCTGGCGAGGGTGGTGAGGAACGCCTGGTGGTGTACGTGAGCCTCGACGGTGAGGCCGGCCCGCTTGCCCTCGGACTGCCGGAATTGGTGCAGCTGTGCCTCGTGGCGCCGTGGTGGCGGGACGCTCCCGGACGGACGACCGAAGAACTCCGGGCCGTGGCCGACGGCTACCGGGAGGACCTTCCCGACCTCGATGAGCGGCGCCACCGTGCGGTCCTCACCTTCGGCCCCGGCTGGGAACTCGGCTCCTGGCACACCCCCGACGCCCAGGGCGTCCTCCAGCTGCGCCACCACAACACGCCGATCGGATGGGCCGCACCTCTGCCCGACGGACCGTGGGGCCAGGCCGGTTGGATCGCCCTCCTCTACCAGCCGCAAGGCGCCAACGACTGGGCCGCCCCGTCCTCGCCGCTGTCCTGGCTGCTGTCCTCGACGTCGAGTTCACCGGCATCGACCGGGGCGTCCTCGACATCGACTGACGCCACCAGACCGCCAGATCCCGTCCTCACCGAGGCCGCAGCCGGTAGCCCGTGACAACGAGTTGCAGCGCAGGCGTCACCGAATTGCAGCACCGGGCGTCACTGGGCTGCAGTTCTGGCAGGAGGGCCAGGACGCGGTGCTGGCCGTGGGACTTCCCGAGGCCATCCATAGGCCAGCCCCGGAACCCAGCACCTCCTGAACGAGCACAGCATTCCCTAGCCAGTAGTTGAGGGCGCCTGCCGCAGGCGGGTGCCCTCAACTGCCCTGCCCTTGCCGATAGCCTCATCCGCCCAGGTGAGAGCCGGTGGGCAGTGATTCACCGGATGCCGACCACGTTGCCGAGCCGGCGCTCTGGCGAGACTTCCGCGCGAGGGTCCGCGACAGAGATCCGGCCCTCGCCGAGGAGGAGCCGGTCGACCGGACGGCGCACTGGTGGTGCCGTGCCTACCGGGTCGGCAGCCGGCTGTCGCGGACTTGTCCGCCGGCTGCTGGGCGGGCGTGTGGTGGACCGTCTTCGACCATCGAAATGAGGGCGGTTGGCGGGTGTGGGACGACGTGGTGCCGGTGGTGGTCACGGCGCGCGCCTGCGTGCCGTCGGGCAGGGTGTGGCACTGCTCGGTCTGAACGGCTTCTCCTCGCCGAGGGGCGTTCGCGGTGGGGGCGGTCGGCGCGAGGTCTGCGCCGGCCGCCCTCACCGTGTCCTCCGGGCGGTTACTCCTCGCCGATCGGGCGCACGTACTCCAGGGTCCAGGTCTCCTGGAACTCCGTCTTGGGCTTGCTGAGTTCGATCTGCGTGCCGCGGTGCGAGGCACGCCAGGCGTGGCCCTTCGCCGACAGGACCTTGAGCCCGCCGAGGACCGGCTCGAAGGTGAACTTCGCCAGCTCCTCGCGCGGTACGGAGTTCACCCAGAGCTTGTCCTCGGCGTCCGCCGAGGGGGAGTCGTGGACGGCGGGCGGGGCCGCCAGCAGCGCGGCGAACTCCGGCGGGCTGTACGGCGCGATTCGGTGCGCGTCGAGGTCTTCGGCTCCCATGCGCCGGGCGATGACGAGGGGTCCGGTGAACGCCCACTCGGTCGCGGCCTGCCGGTTCGGCAGCGCGCCGACCAGTAGGGCCAGTGGGCTGCGGGTGAGCAGGGCGTCGGCCTCGGGCTGCTGGGCGATGCACACCGTGGTCTCCACCGGCACGGGCCTTCTTGTGGACGGATGTTGTCCGCCCAGTGTGAGCGCGCGGGCCCAAGGCGGCGGGCAACACACGCCGCCAAGGGCCGGGCGGGCACTCGGTCGGCCCCGGGGCAGCGTTTTGGGGTGTGACGGATCGGGTGTCCGCTCGTTGGCCCGGGTACCTGCCGGTCGCAGGACGGCGGTGCCCGGCGACCACCCCCTGCCCGGGCACTGCCGTACCGATCCGGTCCGACCGGACTCGGCCGTGCGGTTTACACCCCGCAGGTGCCGGCGGTCACGCCGGCAGGTGTCGCCGGAGCCGGTGTTCGACAACACCGAGCCCAGCATCCGGCCCGGATCGCGCCAGGCCGGCCGCTCCGGCTGCGCCGTCGTCTGCGACCTGCCGTTCGTCCGTCCGGTGCGCGGCACCGGACGGCGCCGTGAACTGCGCGTGGTCATCGGCCTTGGGACTGGACTGGTAAGCCCGCATTTTGAGGTGTCGCGTATTCGAGGCTGAAGCCAGCCAGTCATCACGTTGAGTGAGCACGCTCTGTCGCTGCTGTACTGGTGCGAAGGGCGGGCTGCGCAGGCCAGTCGCAGCCCGCCTGAGGAATCGCCATGCAACTGGCCGGGTGGGAGACGTTGGCTGGAGAGGCGGGTCCCACAGCGTGTCGGTTGGCATCGTGGCGGTGGCGAGGTTGCCGGAGAAGTCAGTCGTCGAGTGCGATCGCGTTCTTGGCCCGTTCGACGGAGGCTTCGGCAGCCGGTCCGCCGGGATTCTCGGTGGCGAGTGCCTGGTTGAGCTCGACGAACGGACGCATGCGTTTCTCGTAGCAGGCGAACGCCGCGCGGTGGTGCGCGCCCGTGCGTCGCAGGGCGTCGGCCAGTACGTAGGCTCCCACGAGAGCGAGGCTGGTCCCCTGGCCGGACAGCGGAGAGGCGCAGTAGCCCGCGTCGCCGAGCAGGACGGTCCTGCCGTTGGACCAGCGGTCCATGTGGACCTGCGTCATCGCGTCGAAGTAGAAGTCGTCTGCCTCCCGCAGGGCCTTCAGCAGCCTCGGGGTCTCCCAGCGCAGCGTCGCCATCCGATCGGCGACGAATTGCTTGTGCTGTTCGGCGTGACGGTGGCCGGCGGGAAGCGGTTCGGCTGCGAAGCCGAACGTGATCCTCAGCTGGGTGTTGTCGCGCACCGGGTAGATGCCGTAGCCGGCCTCGCCGTCTCTGAGCCACAGCTGCCAGTCGTCCAGGGCGAGGAAGTTCTCTGCACTGAAGATCGCCAGATGCATGCCCAGGTGGCGGGTGAACTGCTCCTCGGGCCCGAAGCTCAGCCGTCGCACGGCCGAGTGCAGGCCGTCGGCTCCCACGACCAGATCGAAGCTCCGGGGGCGGCCGTGCTCGAAGGCGACCCGTACCCCGTCCTCGTCTTGGTCGAGCGCGCTGATGCGGTCCCCGAACACGAACTCGACGTCGGCGCCGGCCTGTTCGTGCAGGAAGCGGACCAGGTCCTCACGCAGCAGCTCGATGTCGTCGTTGGCCAGCCGACCACTGCTGAAGGTCGTCTCGGTGGAGCGGTCGATCTCCCTACCATCGCCATCCAGCACCGACATGCCGCGCATCTGGGTGCGGTGGGCCCGGACTTGGTCCAGCAGTCCCATCCGCTCAGTGACATCGAGTGCGACGCCACGGATGTCCACCGCCTGGCCGCCGGGCCGCAGGCCCGGGGCGTGCTCCACGACCGTCACGGCGACGCCGTCGCGGTGCAGCAAACGGGCGAGCGCGGTCCCGGCGACACCGGCGCCGGAGATCAGCACAGTCTTCATACAAGCTCCTTCATACGCTGTACGCGCCCTGAATGTACGACGTACGCGCGGTGCCGCCAACTGCCGTTCTCCCTGTTCTGCTCTAGGACAACAGGGTCATTTCAGCCTCCCGCGCTGGTAGGGTCTGAACTAGTACAGATTCGATGGCGCGAAAGAAATTTCTCAGGGAGCCGACAGCATGGCCTCGCAGTCCGACCCGCCGTTTCGGCGCATCGCCGACGAGATCGCCCGGCGCATCGCCGAGGGGGAGCTCGCCCCGGGTGAGCGCGTGCCGTCGACACGGCAGATCGCCCGTGAGTGGGGAGTCGCGCTCGCCACGGCCACGAAGGCCCTTACCGTGCTCCGCCTGGAAGGGCTGGTTGAGGCCCGTCCCCGGGTCGGTACCGTGGTGGCGGCCAGAGAGAGCGCGGCGCCGGTGGAGCACCGTGCCCCGTCCAAGCGCCGCCCTCCGTCCATGGCCCCCTCCGATCACGAACTGAGCCGCGAGCGGATCGTCCGCGCCGCGGTGGACATCGCAGACGGCGAAGGGCTGAGCGCGGTGTCAATGCGGAGCGTTGCCGCCAGGCTCGGTGTCGCCGCCATGTCCCCCTACCGGTACGTCAACAGCAAGGACGACCTGGTTCTCCTGATGGCGGACGCGGCGTTCGGCGAGGAGACCTACCCGGTCGAGCCACCGGAGGGGTGGCAGGCCCGCCTGGAACTCGGTGCGCGCACCTTGTGGAGGATCCACCGCAGGCATCCCTGGCTCGCACAGGTCGGCTCCCTCACCCGCCCCCTGATGCTTCCGGCCCTGATGGCCCACGCGGAATGGGTGCTCGCCGCCCTCGACGGCCACGGCCTTGGCCCGGAGACCATGCTCGACCTGCACGTCCTGCTCTACAGCTACATCCACGGGATCGCCGTGCACCTGGAACGGGAAGCCCAGGCCGAGGCCGCTACTGGCCTGTCCGAGGAGCAGTGGATGGACCACCAGGCCCCCGCCTTCGCGGCGATCACTGCGGCGACCCGGTACCCCGTATTCACCAGGATCGCGAGCAGTTGCAAGGACGGTTACGATCTCGATCTGGACACGCTGTTCGAGTTCGGCCTCAAGCCGCTCCTCGACGGCATCGCCCTCATCATCGAGGCTGCGTGACGAAGATGAGGTGCTGATTCTGGCCTGCCGACTACCCCTCCGCCACCTTGCGCCGCCCCGCCGACGTCCGTTTGGCTTTGTTCACGAGTTTCGAGTTTCGACAGCGGATGTACGCGGCTTTGAGCAGCACGCCGACGTGGCGGTGTTCGATGTTCATGAGTAGCGACAGCGCATGCGCTCGGGGTTGCAGTAGCCAGCTGGGTTGAGGGTGCCCTGGCCGGCGATGGTGACCGGGCGGCCTTCGCCGTGGAGAATCGCTCCATGCGCATTCTGATCATCACCGCCGGTTCACGAGGAGACGTCGCGCCCTTCACCGGCCTGGGGCGCCGCCTGCTGGACGCGGGCCATCAGGTCGCCGTGGCCGCTCACCCGGCCTTCGCCGCACTCGTCGGCGGGTGCGGTCTCGACCATCGGCCTGTGCCGGGAGACCCGCAGGGGCTGATCCGAGACGTGTCCCGGGCTGCTTCGCGGGAGGAGGCCCAGGCGATGATGAGGGCGTACGCGGACGGGCTCGCCGATGGGGTGGCGGAGGCGGTCGCAGGGGGAACCGACGTGCTGCTCACCGCCTTCGGCCCGGCACCGCTCAGCCGGATGGCCGGCGAAGCGCTTGGCATCCCCGTCATCGGCACCTACCTCGCACCGTCCTTCGCCACCAGGCAGTTCCCGCTGCCCAACGCACGGAACTCCGACGACCTGGGGCCGGAGGGCAACCTCGCCGCAGGCCGGGACGTGTTGGGACGCGCAGAAGGGGTCTTCGCGGGTGCGGTGACCCGGCTGCGTGCCCGCCTCGGGCTGCCCGCCGCCGCGCCCTCGGCAGCGGGGGACATCCGGCCGGTCTTCCACGGCTTCAGCCCACTGGTGGTGCCGCGCCCCGAGGACTGGCCGTCCCGGGTCGAGGTGGCGGGCTACTGGTGGCCCGCGCGGCCGGATCGCTGGCAGCCCTCGCCCGAACTGGTCGACTTCCTCCAGGCCGGCCCGCCCCCGGTGTTCATCGGGTTCGGCAGCATGGCAGTGGGGCAGGGGGAACGGCTCAGTGAGCTGGTGGCCGCAGCAGTGAAGGGAACAGGCGTACGTGCGGTGGTGCAGGCGGGCTGGGGTGAGCTGAGCGGCTGCGGTGACGATCTCCTGGCCATTGGCGATGTCCCGCACGACTGGCTGTTCCCACGTGCAGCCGCCGTCGTCCACCACGCCGGGGCGGGTACCACCGCAGCCGGACTGCGGGCCGGAGTACCCGCTCTGCCCGTACCCGTCATGGCCGACCAGCCGTTCTGGGCGTCCCGGCTGCACCAGCTAGGAGTTGCCCCCCGGCCCCTGCCGTTCCAGGACCTCACCGCCGAAGCCCTCCGCGACGCGATCACCGCCTGCCTGTCCGAGCCGGTCCACCGCCACCGCGCGGCCGAACTCGCCCGCGGGATCGCCGCAGAGGACGGCGCTGCTTCGCTGCTCGCCCACATCGGCGCACTGGGCGCCGGGTGAACCCAGGGAATGCTTCATCGCTGTGCTGCCCTGCCGGGCTGTCCGAGCTTCTCGATCGCATCCAGCGCTGCTGAAAGGCGCGAACGATTCGAACTTCAGCCACCACCGCCGGGCGCCGGGCCTGAAGCCCGGCACCGGTTGGGCGTGTTCAGGGTTTGCCCTTTGAGATGAAGAGGATGACGGCCGTGTCCGAGGTGACGGTGGTACCGGGCCGTGGTTCCGTGTTGATTACTGCCCCGGCCGGGGTGTTCCAGTCGGTGAAGTTCTGGATGCGTCCGATCTTCAGTCCGGCCTCGATGATGGTCTTCTCGGCCTGGTCCTGGGTCATGCCGAGGACCGGGGGGATGGTGACGGAGGCGTTGCCCGGTACCGGGGGGCCGGGTGACGGCGTCCCGCTTCCCATGGGGGCGCCGGGGGACGCGGCGGTGGTGGTGCCGGGGGCGGGTGAGGGGGTGTTCGGGACGGCGGACGCGGTCGCGGAGAGACCGGGAGCGGCGGCGGTGTTGTGGCGGGTCGGCCGGTCGGAGTCGTGCAGGGCGAAGGCCGTTCCTGCGGTGAGTGCGATGGCGGCCGCCGATGCCGTGACGGCGGCGAGGGCGCGCCGTCGTCGAGTGCGGTGCAAGATGGCGGGGCCGTCGAAGGCGGGGGGGTGTGCGTCGTTCGCGAAGTCGTCCATGGCCTGGATCAGTGCCTCTCTGAAGTCGGGGCCCGGCAGGGGGCCGTGGTGACCGGTCTGGTTGTCGGGCGGAAACGGGGTCATCACGCACCTTCGAACTGGGACAGCGGGACGGTTTGATGGCCGTCCGGTGCGGGCGGAGGCGGTTCGGGCTGGGGCGCCGCGGTGCGCAGTCTGGCCAGGCCGCGGGCGAGTTGCGAGCGTACGGAGCCGGGTGAGATCCGGAGCGTCTCGGCGATCTCCCGGTCCCCCATGTCGTGGAGGTAGTGCAGCACCACGACGGTGCGCATCCCGATCGGCAGGGCATGCAGTGCCTGCACCAGTTCGTCGCGGAGATCCACCAGTCGGTACGGATCGCGGGGGTCGGCGTGCTCCGTGTAGGGCGAACGCTCGCCGATCCGGCGGAGCCTGCGCCACCGGTCGTTGGCGAGGTTCACCACGATCCGGCGGACGTATGCCTCCGGCGAGTCCGCGACGGCGATCCGGTTCCAGTGCCGGCACGCCTTCTCCAGGGCTTCCTGCAGCAGGTCCTCCGCGTTGTCCTGACTTCCGGTCAGGATGTAGGCGGTCCGGAACAGCGCCGCCGAGCGCTGCTGGACGAATTCGACGAAGTCGATTCTGCGCGCATCCCTGTCGCGCCTGCCCAGCCTCACCAGCCGCATGCCGATGCACTCATGCTCTCCTCCTTTGATGTTCCCGCGCCCATGACGGCGCATCGCCGCTCCTTGCTGCACGGGCCCGCCCGAAGTGATACACATCACCCGGCCTGGGCCGCCCGCAGGGCGAATGCCTTGCTGCGACCGTGCTGGACGTGGCCGGCTCCGGGCCATGGCGCGGCAAGGGGCGGGCCAGCGAATGTGCCGCTAGATTTCCCTTCGCATGCGAAGTGCGCGACCGGATCGGCCGATCACGAGTGAGGGGTTGCCCTGCGCGTGCTGTTCACCGGGCCGGGGGCCGTCGGCCACCTGTTCCCGATGGTGCCGCTGGCCCACGCTCTTCGCACCGCCGGCCACCAGGTCGTGTTCGCGGCCTCGTCGCCGACCGGCTGGCGTCACCGGGGTACTTGCCGGGATGGGCGGCTGCTTGGCGACATGGGGTCGGAGCGCATGGGGGTGTTCTCTCGAAGGGCGGGCTGGTCGCCGGGGACCCGGCGCGTGACTGACGATCAGCCATGGACTGATCTCTCGGGGGTTGGCATGGGGATCACGGTTCAGGGCCCAGGCGGGTGGTCCGCAGCCAGGGGGAGGCCGGTGACCTGCTGGTGCAGGGCCGCAAGGGAAGCGGCGAGGTGTCCGGGGCCGGTGGCGATGGATTGGGGCGGGGCCTCGCCGGTGACGGTGAGGGCGTGTCGCCAGTAGCGCAGCGGAAACGAGCCGGGATGCGCGGAGTGGCGGAACCGGGTGCGGAACGCCGGGGTGTCGTCGTGTCCGCCGATGCGGGCGTACGTGCGCACGAAGTGGCCGAGCGCCTCGGCGTTCCCGGCCTGGCCGCCGGAGGCCAGGGCCTCGGCGGCCAGTTCGCAGGCGTCCATGATGCTGGCGTAGAACGACGCGACATCGCCGACCTGTCGGCTCTGCGGTTGGCGGCGCCGGCCGTCTCCGGTGGCCAGGGCGTGGAGTTCGGCGTAGGCGAGGACGGCCGTGCTCGTCGGGCTGGCCTGTGGTTCGGGCACCGCGCCTTCGATGACGGCCCGGGCCAGGCGGCGCGGCAGGCCGGCCGGGAGCGCCCATTGCCAGTAACGGACCAGGCGGTCGTGGGCCTCGTCGGGGCTGCCCACCTCGGAGAGCAGGGCGAGGCGGCGCAGCCGTTCCGGCTCGGGGCAGCCGTCCAGGGCCCGCAGCGCACCCTGGCGCCACGTCAGCCCTCGCAGCTGCGCCTGAACGGTGTCCAGTTCGCGGGTGACGAGGTCGGCCAGGGAGTGTTCCCCCGTCATCACCGCGGCGATCGCGGCGATCGGGGTGTCGAGTGCACGGAGGCGCTGGATCAGCCGGAGCCGCGACAGTGCGTCCGTGTTGTACCTGCGGTGGCCGCCGGGACTGCGTCCGCTCTCGGGCAGCAGCCCGATATCCGAGTAGTAGCGGATGGTCTTCACGGGCAGCCCGGTGCGTGCGGCCAGCTCGCCGATGCCAACCGTGTTCCCGCTTTGTGTGCCGTGCGCTTGCGTGTCGTGCATCACAGCCGGTTGAACCTCCACCACGCAGGAGCCGTTAGCGTTCACGGCGACCGCTGCCCTCCAGTGCGCTTCGGGGCGGAACTCGCCGAGGAGGATCATCACATGCGGATTCTGATCGTCACCGCCGGTTCGCGAGGGGACGTCGCACCCTTCACAGGCCTGGGACGGCGCCTGCTGGACGTCGGCCACCGAGTCACTGTGGCCGCGCACCCGCCCTTCGCCTCGCTCGTCGATGGGTGTGGCCTCGGCTATCGGTCACTGCCGGGCGACCCGTACGAACTGATCTGCGCCAGGACCCGGGCGGCGTCGCCGGAGGAGGTGCGCGCGGCGACGACGGAGTTCCTGGACCGGCTCGCCGACGGCGTGGTGGCGGCCGTGGCGGACGGCACCGACCTGGTGCTCACCGCGTTCGGCCCCGCATCGCTCAGCCAGGCGGCCGGCGAGGCCATCGGCGTCCCCGTCATCGGTACCTACCTCGCACCGGCCTTCGCCACGCGGGAGTTCCCGCTGCCCGGTATGCCGGACGGCGACGACCTGGGACCGGAGGGCAACTTCGCCGCAGGCCGGGCGCTGCTGGCCCGGGCCGGAGCGCTCCAGGACGAGGTCCTGACGCGGCTGCGCGCCCGGCTGCGCGCCCGGCTGCGCGGCGACCGCTACGGTCACATCATCAACTCCGGCGCGCAGGATCCCTACCAGCTAGACCGGACCCTGGCGCTGTTGAGGACCGAACTCGACGAGCTGCGCTTCTTCTTCACGGGTACCACCTACGATCTGCGCCAGACCCTAGCAAGGTTCGATCGCCACGAGGGCCTGTCGGTGGTGCTGGACACCAACGACCTGCTCCACTAGGTCCGCCTCGACACGATCCCGTGGCGGAAGGAGTACGGCCCAGGCACCGTTGTGGTGATCCCACTCGTGGTGGTCGACGAGATCGACACCAAGGCCTACTCCCAGACGGAAAGGGTCCGGAAACGGGCGCGCGGCGTCTACACCCTGCTGGAGGACCTCCTCAACGCCAGCGATGCCGAAGGATTCAGCACGCTGAATGACGGCACCCTGGTGCGGGTCCTCACCGACGAGCCGGGCCACCAGCGGCTGCCGAACAACGACGACGAGATCATCGCCCAGGCCGCCGCACTGCGCCAGATGCTTCAGCCCCGTGAGCTGGTCCTGGTGACCCGGGACATCGGCGCGCGCGCCCGCGCGCTCGCCTGGGGAGTACCGGCTCAGAAGCTGCCGGACAAGTACCTCATTCAGGATCAGGGGCTGTCCCGACCGGAGATGCAGCAGCACCTCGACGACCTGGCCGGGCCGAATGTCCCGGCCCCCGCGTCCGGCGTCTGATGCTGACCGGCCGCAGGCCAGCCGGCCGCCGCGATCGCAGGATCCCGGGACCGCGCAATCTCCCACCCGTGACATGAAGAAGGGGTGCCCGGCCGCGCAGACCGGACACCCCTTCCCCGCGTCGGCTACCGCCGCGCCTCGGTCTGTTCGCGGATCGCTGCGGCGACCTCCAGCAGGGCGTAGGCGACCGCTGCGAGCCCCTCGCCGACCGCGTCGGTCCTCCTCACCGGTCCGTCGCGTAGTCCCGCGTCAGATCGCCGTTGTACGTCACCGTGCTCCTTCCCTGGTGTTGATCAGCAACGTGCCGGAGCCTCCCCGGATGGGGCTGCGTTCATGCCCAGGGGGTATCATCGCGTCGCCCGGTTGCCGTCCGCGTCCGCCTCGGTGGCGGCATCAGCACCCAGGTCCTGCAAGAAGGCGCCTCATCGCCCGTTCGTGCACGCCTACCCCGCGCCTTCAGCACGGCACGGCTGGCGCGCTCGATCCACCAGGCACGCTGACCGCATGGTCTATGACACAACGCGAGTCGCGCCGTACTGCCTTGACCCGTGGTGCGAGAACCCCGACCCCGAACTCATCCCCGATCATGTGTGCGACTGCTGGATTCTGACGCCTGCCGAGCGTGACGCCGCCGAACAGCGCTACCGCCAGGCCCAGACGGAATCCCCGCTTCCAGCGACTGAAGCGACCGAGCGGCCCGGCGGGGCCACTGCTGAGGATGACTGACACCGTTTCGGTCCAGCCTGGGCTGCGCGGGGGCCGGTGTTCGCGCGCCGTGGAGGGGCCGGTCCGCGTCCGTGCCCCCGAGCGGATGTGCGGACCGGCCCCGGCGGTGTGTCAGTGCCAGGTCACCTCGACGTGCTGGGCGAGGAAGTGCACCAGGGCGATGAGCAGCGAGGAGCCGGTGGAGGCCAGGACCGCGCCGATCATGCGATTGGGGTCGCGCCAGGCTGGCCGGTGCGGTTCAGCCTCGGCGTGGGCCTCGTGCTCATTCGCTCAGAAATTCCTCGATCGCACGAGCAGCGGAGGCTGGGGTTGATTCGTCGCACGGATCATCCATCCCGAGCATCGGAAGATCGAGTGCAACGCTAGCCGAATCACCGAAACTGCTTCTCGCCATCCGGAGAGATTCGAGAACCGCATAGTAGGCAGGGCTGACATGTTCAAAATCATCCCTGATGACAAATTTGCTGCCCCGCTGAACAACCGGCCGGAATGGCGGGACAATAATCCACTCAGGCAGGCCGTCACCCCTAGTATTCGACAGCACCTGAGCCGCTTCCCTTTTCGGGCTGCCGCCATACCGGTCGAATGCCCAAACTCCCGACATCACGAGTGCGTCAGCTTGAACTGACCGGTCAGCTTTATTGACGAACTCGATATCTATTGACACAGGCAGGAGTCGTGACCAGAGCTCAAGGGTCGACTGTTGGCGTGACGTCACATAGATCTTCATCGAGCCGCCTATGGGATTGGCATGGAGGGAAGGATTCGGACTCGACCGATAGTGCTCATGGCATCCCCTTGGAGGGCGAATGCGTCGATTCCGCCACCACCGTCGGCCAGATGCTCAATTCTACTCTCCGCCGGAATCTGATCGGACCTGATCACGGCACGTACCAGCGTATAGGGACCTTCTTGGGGAAAAACCCCATAAGCAGACTTGGCATAGAGGGCGGCACCTTCGGGAGTCGAAGAGAAGTACTTTGATTCGATTCCCGGCGCATTTTGAAAGCGTCGCGTTTCTAGAATCTGCTTTAGCTCTTCATCCTTCACTGCGCGATATACGTATTGCTCGCCTTCTTTGGGCTTAGTCACCCCGCACGCATTGTGTACGAGCACTGGCGTGGCCCCTGCCAGCACATAGTACGTGTGTACGCCGTTGATGGTGAGGTTGTAGGCCGTGACGTCCTGCGGGTAGGTGCGGGTCGAGGTGATCCTGGCTGTCGAGCCGTCGGGCTCACGCAGTTCGTCGCCGGGTTTGAGGTCGATCGCGTTGGTGAACCGTCCGGTGCCGGCATTCCAGAAGGGGTGCCGGCCGGTCGCATGCAGTGTTGCGCCGTTGCCGGTGGTGATGTCGACCATGGTGTGCGGTCCGGTGTGCCGGATTGCCGCGGTGACCGTGCGGGGTGCGGTGTTCCAGGTGGTGGTGTCGGTTGCGCGGACCTGGGTGCCGGGGGTGATCTGTTCGATGGGCAGGGTGCTGCCGTCGGCGAGCAGGACGGGTGTCCCGCCGGTGAAGCTGTTGGGCTCGCAGGTGTTGAGGGTCTCGGCTTCGTCGATGATCTTCTTGCCGCCGTTGGCGGTGGTGGCCTGACCGCCCTTTGCGAGCGCTCCGTTGAAGGCCTCCTGCCCGGGCCCTGTCTCGCTGTCAGCGTCCTGGACCTGGAGGGCCTTGTAGTGGCCGTTGGGCTTCAGTACCAGGGCGTCGTACGTGGCCACGGGGTTGAGCCGGGCGAGGTCGGATGCGTCGAGGCGGTTGACGGCGCCCGGGGTCAAGTAGGCGGTGACGGGCCGCTTGTCGACCTTGACGTCGTTCGTCCTCGCGTACGCGTCGATAGCGGCGTTCTTGCCGGCCGGGGAGCGGGCGTCACCGCCTGTGGACGGCGCGCCGGTGCCGTGGGCGGCGGGCGGGCGGGGGGCGTCGGCTCCCCGGGCCATCTGCGTCGGGGCGGGCGGGGTGTCGATGAGGCCCTGGTTTGCGGTGGCCGCGTCCTGCAGGATCTGCCGGCGCTGGGACACCAGCTGCTGTGATTCGTTCTGGAACGCGGTGGCCTTCGCGCCGAGGGCACGTGCCTGGGCGCCGAGCTTCACGGCCTCGTCGGCGAGTTGGGACTGTCTGGCGCTGGCCTTCGAGAGTTCCGGTTCGATCGCGGCCCGTTCCGCCTGGAGCTGGGACGCTTCGGCGTCGAGTTGGGCTTTCTCTGCGTCGTACGCGCTCGCGGCCGCGGCTTCGGCGGGCAGCTGGAAGACTCGCTGCGCGGCGTTGTGCGCGGCGATCCGGGCGTTGAGGGCGGTGATCTTGGAGAGGAGGGCGGAGGCCTTACCCGCGGCGGTGGAGGAGTCCTTGGCTGCGGCCTCGGAGTTCGCCTTCAGGGCCGCGGTGCTCTCGGTGAGTTTACGGGTCTCCGCCGCCAGTTCGCTCGCGCGCTGGGGCAGGGTCCCGATCTGCTGGTCGAAGGCGGTAATCCGGGCGTTGAGGGCGGTGGGGTAGCTCGCGCTCGGCCGCAGGGGCTCGGGCACGGGAGCAACGGCGGCCGGGGCGGTCAGTGCGGCGACCGGCGGATCGGCCGCCGGGGCGGCCGCGCTCTTACCGGCCGTCGGTACCGGCACCAGCGCCGCCAGAAGAATCAGGCACACGCCTCGCCACGCGGCGCCCGGAACGCGGATTGCCTGTGGGCGTGTCGGTCGCCGGGCGGTCATGCGGTCACCTGCCCGGCGATCCGGTCCGCGATCCGCGCGACGGCTGGCCGGCCGTCGCCCGCCGAGCAGAGCGCCACCTGCAGGACCGTCCGGCCCTTGAGGCGGGCCTGGCGGTGGCAGGCCCAGCCGTCCCCGGCGTCCTGCGTCGCCGTCCAGCCGATGGTGTCCGGGGTGACGGTGTCGGTCCTGTAGCTCCACGTCGATGCACTGCCGTCCGGATCGGTCCGCACAGCGGCCGGGCATCCCCGGAGGCCCTCGTCCAGCCTGCGGAACGCGGCAGAGGCCTTGCCCTCGTCGGGGTAGACGCCGATGACCTGGGTCACCGTGTGGTCGCCCGCCCCCGCCGCGTCCTGGTAGGTCGCCGACAGGAACGCCGTCCACTCATGCCCGTAGACCGACCTGGTGGCCGGTCCTGCCGCCACCGCGCAGCCCGCCGGCGCGACCGCGACCGCCTCGGGAGGCTCACTGCCCCGCGGACCGGCTACCAGCGTCGTCCCGGCTAGCCTGCTGACCTCGTCCGGGACGAGCAGGTCCGCCTGGACCGTCCCGGCCGCCACGTGCAGGTCCCCGCCCTCCAACGCCCGCAGCCACCACCATCCCCCCGCGACCGCCAGCCCCGCGCACACTGCGGCGGCGACCGCCACCAGCAGTCTCCGCTTCGCCCGGCCCGGAGGAGTCGGCCCGTCCGGCCCCGATTCTCCCAAGGAGGCCGACGGCGCCGCCAGGCCCGCGGGCAGCGGACCCCGATCGTGCTCCGGCCCCGAGGGACGGGGCACGACACCTGCCGCACCCTCGCTGGCCGGACCCGCCTTCGGCGGCGCGATGATGAAATCGGACTCCTCGGCCACGCCCTGCCTCCCATGACACAGCGTCAAATCAGCAAGTACGGTCACGTTTTGTGGTTTTTGCCGATGCACAGAGTGGCCGATCTGGTCCGCCCTGGCAAGCCCGTCTCTGCTGATTTGAGGCCCAGCTGAGCATTCCGTTCGGAGCTCATTCGGCTGTGGCTCTGTTCACGAGAACGGACAGCACATGTTCAGCACTTTGGGAGTCGCTACGGTCAGCGCCTGTTCGATGTTCGCCAGAGTGGGCAGCGC